>CAYQAQ010000035.1:2909-13383 GCA_964415495.1 uncultured candidatus Brocadiaceae bacterium
TACGATCTCCAGACCCCATTGGCCATGCCATTGGGGTCTGGTTGTTTTCAATGGCTGTGGTTCGTTGTGGACTTTATCCGTTAGGTTGGACTGGCATACTGGACGCAGGACGCAGGACAATGGCTTACGCCGAACGTTTTCCGGGTGTCATCACATACACCAAAATAGCCCCAGCAATAAATCCGCCGATGTGGGCGAGATAGGCGACGCCGGTCACTTGGGTGGGGTCCATGGCGCGTAGCGCCAAGACTTGCAGCACGATCCACAGCGACAGCACGGTCCAAGCCGGCGTGCGCACGACCCAGAAGAAGACCAGCAGCTTGACGGTATTGCGCGGTGTGGTGACCAGATATGCGCCGAGGGCACCAGCGATGGCACCGGACGCACCGAGAATCGGAATGGGCGACGCTGGTTGCGACAGCACTTGGGCTAAGCCCGCGACGAGGCCGCAGAGCGCGTAGAATAGGATGAAGCGCAAATGGCCGAGGCGGTGCTCGATTTGATCGGCAAACACCAGCAGATAGGCCATGTTGCCGAACAAGTGCAGCCAACTGCCGTGCAGAAACATCGACGACAGTAAGGTCAGCTGAATCGGATACGGTCCAGGACTGTGTGGAATGACGGCGTTTTCGCCATTGATGGTCACGGCTACCGGCGAGGTCAGATCCTTGCCCGTCGTGACTTCATAGGGCGTTGCCGACCACGCCATGGTAAAGGCATCGCCGCCGGTGAGCTGGCGATACCAGACATAGGCGCAGGCCAGCGCAATCGCCCAGGTGACCCAGGGCTTGGTGGTGATGCGCGAGTTGTCGTCGCCAATGGGAATGAACATGAGCGGATCAGGCCTGCGCGGTGACCGTGATCATCTCACGGCGCGGCAGCGCCAGGCGAATGCCGGCGGCCTGCAATTCCTCGCGAATGAGCTTACGTAATTCCGCGCCGAGCGCCCAGTGCCTTCCAGGCGCGGTACGGACAATGGTGCGCGTGGTGCAGTGGCCGTCGGCGAGAGCTTCAACCAGCACGAACTCCGTGGCGGCGAGAATTTCCGCACCGTGGGTTTCGCGCAGACGGGCATCGGCGCGTTCGAGGGCGGTCTGGACCTTGGTCAGATCGGCTTCAGCGGGCACATCAACGCGCACCACGGCATTGGTGAAGTCTTTCGAATAGTTGATGACGCGCCGGCAATCGCCGTTGCGGATCAGATGGACGCGGCCTTCGATGTCGCGCAGGCGGGTGGTGCGGAAATCGATGGCTTCGACCGTGCCACGGGCGCCGTCGATCTCGATCAGATCACCGACCAGAAATTGGTTTTCGAAGATGATGAAGAAGCCCGACATCAGATCGTTGATCATCGGCTGCGCACCCAGGCCGATGACCATACCGAGAATACCAGCACCGGCGAGGAAAGGCGTCGCGTCGAGTCCCAGTGCGCCCAGCATCAGCACGCCGGCGACAAAGAATACGGCGCCCTTATATAAACTCTTGAGCAGCGGCGCGAAGGTGGCATTGCGCCGCCGGCGGCTGGATTCGAGATCTTCGCGCAGCAGACGGTTGCTGATCAGCAGATGACCCAGTTCGATGGCGACGCGGGCGAGGAAGAAGATGCCGATCGCTTCGATCAGACGCGGACCGTAGGTCGCGAAGGTCGCCATCGCTTCGATTTGCAGCAACGCCAGGGTCGCGGTGCCGACCCACAGGGCGTATTCGACGCACAAGCGCAGCAGCGGCACCAGCGGCCGTACCGCGTCGTACCAGCGCAGCCACGAGGTGCGCTCGAGATAGGTGCGGCTGAGCGCATCCAAGGTGTCGACGATGGCGGCGGTGGCGCGCGCCAACAGCAAACCGATCGAGACGATCAGGTAGATGATGATCGCGGTACGCAGTGCACCGGCCGCGACATCCGGCAGAAACAGTTGTTCGCTGGCGTAGACCGCGACCAACAGCCACAGCACATGGCGCGACAAACGCGTGAGGGTGGCAAAGAAGGATTCCAGGCTCGCGGGCTCAGCCTTGAGGTGACTCCATGAGCGCGCGCGCCGATGCACGGCCACGAGCAGACTGGCGCAGATGCGCGCACCGATGAAGACACCGATGCCAGCAAGAACGACCCGACTGGCTCCGGCGGCCAAAGCGAGCCATCGTTCGCGGGGAATCTCGGCGAGCAGATTTTTCGCCGCGAGCCAGGCGTCCTCGCCATGACCGGTGATCCAGGTCGCCCAGCCCGAAACGCCGGCCGCGATCAGGATCGTCAGCACGATGATCAGTCCCGAAACACGTCCGCGCCACAGCGCTGCCTGTTTGCGCACGTTTTCATTGGTGGCGGCGAGCAGGGGTCGCACCGCGAGACGCAGGATAACAATCGCAACCACGGCGACCGTGAGGACGATGCCCCAGGTCAGACCAAGCATCAGCAACAAAGATTGCAGCAAGGCGGGTTCGGTGAAGGACATCGGATGATCCTAGGCCGGGTGGGCGATGGCGGACAGAAAGGTCATGTTGGCTTGCGTGACGTCCAGGCGGGAATGCTGAACCACAACCGGCACGTTGCTCTCGACGCGCAAACCGTAGGGCACTTCGCGTGGCACCACGAGGCCGCCGAGTTGCACCGGATCATCGAAGCGCAGGTGGAAAAAGCGTCCAGGTTCGATGGTCAGCACTGGGGTCGTCATCGGCTCGCGGTCGGCGAAATACAATCCAATGCGCAACTGCGCGGCGCGCGCCCTGGTGTTGAGCACGCACAAGGACTCATGACCGACGTAGCCCGGCTTGCCCTTGGGGCCGATGGCCGGCAGATACGCGTCGGGAATGGTCCAGGTGCGGGCGCCAAGCGCTCGCGGTCGCAACGGCGACGTGCGGCCGGCAGGCTGAGCGCGGCCCGTGCGGGCGGGAGCAGTGGGCATGCGGTGAACCTGGGGCCTTTCGGCGATCACACGAACCGCCGACACAGTGTGTCTGCCGCCTGCTGACCGCCAAGACCGGAGCTTCCACCCGGTTAAGGGCGCGGATTGCCGTGCTGGTCGACCTCGCCCAAGTACCGCCATTCATAAAACCCGTCGCGGGTCGCATAGACGCCATCCACGATCCAATGCCCCCACGGCGTCGCCAGGATGCCGCGCCAGGTGGGCAAATGGACGAAACGGTTGTGGCCGCATTTCTCCAAATCGACCATGGCGTAGCGGGTGGGGTTTTCAGTCGGCCCATAGCTGCGCACCCCGGCGGTCACCCAATCGGTGAGTTCATTGCCATCGGTGAACAGCCGCGGTGCGACCTGGGGTCGTCCCACATCCGTGGCCTCGGCGGCAACGGCATCATCGAGGGTGTGGGCTGTGAAACGGTCGGCGGTCTGCGTCGTCTCCAGCCACGGATGCACGGCCGGGAAACCGAGCAGAGGCAAGACATGGCCCAGCACGTGGTCCGTATAGCGGTGGTCCACCCACACCGCTGGCGTGCCATCGCGCTGGTCGATGCAGCCGACGCGCAGAGCGATATTGTCGCAGGCCGGACCAAGATGCAGCGGGGCCCAGGTCGGTGCGCCGTGGCGCATGGCAATCCGGCACAGGCTGAGCACCACCGCGCCCTGGCGCAGGGCTGGGCGCAGGAAGCCCGCCGGAACGATGGCTGGAAACAGATGCACGGGGACCGCCACGTTGAGGAACCAGCGTTCGCGCACATCGGCATGCAGACGGGTGGTCGGCCGACGGGGGATGTGCCAGATGTGGCCGGTGACTGGGTCAGTGACCGTGAGCGGCTGAGCGGGGGGCGGGGGGCGTGTCGCGGGTCGCGGGAGGGTTCGCGTCGGGTTCAGCATGGCGGTCATGGGAATCTCCCTGTTGGTAATTTCTGTATAAACAGAAATTACCGAATAGTCAACTTGGATCTGGCGAGGGGACCGAATTTGCGCACACTGCGCCTCCCCCCCAGGAACCCGACCATGAACAACGCTGACGGCATGAACTACGCCCCCAAGGGGAAGGCCGCTCCGGTGGTCAAGCCGGGTGAATTCGTCATCGCTGCCATCGGCCTCGACCACGGCCATATCTACGGCCAATGCAACGGCCTGGTTGAAGCCGGCGCGACCCTCAAGTGGGTCTACGACCCCGACGCGGCCAAGGTTGAAAAGTTCTGCAAAACCTATCCCGACGTCACTGCAGCCAGTTCACGCGCGCAAATCCTTGAAGATCCCGAAGTCCGCTTGGTGGCCGCTGCCGCCATTCCCAGCGATCGGGGTCCGTTGGGCTGTGAGGTCATGCGCGCCGGCAAGGACTACTTCACGGATAAGACGCCGTTCACCACGATCGAGCAGCTCGATGAGGCCCGCCGCGTCGTCGCGGCCTCTGGGCGCAAATACATGGTGTACTTTAGCGAACGGCTGCACGTCGAGTGCGCCATCGCTGCCGGCGATCTGATTCACGAAGGCCGCATCGGTCGCGTGGTGCAGGTGCTCGGTTTGGGCCCGCACTGCCTCGGCAAAGGGGGGCGTCCCGATTGGTTCTTCAATAAGGCGCAGTACGGCGGCATCCTGTGCGACATCGGCTCGCATCAGATTGAACAGTTCCTGTACTATACCGACAACGCCGAAGCCACGGTGCTGCACAGCAAAGTCGCCAACTACAATAACCCAGATAAGCCGGAGTTGGAAGATTACGGCGATCTCACTTTGGTCGGTGCAAACGGCGCGACCGGCTACCATCGCGTCGACTGGCTCAATCCCGACGGTCTCGCCACCTGGGGTGACGGTCGCACGTTCATCCTTGGCACCGAAGGCTACATCGAACTGCGCAAGTACATCAACGTCGGCGCCGAGCGCAGCGGTGATCACTTATTTCTCGTCGATCAAAAGGGCGAGCATCATCTCGAACTCGCCGGCAAGGTTGGCTTCCCCTTCTTCGGCCAACTCATCCGCGACTGCCTCGACCGCACCGAGACCGCGATGACGCAGGCGCACGCCTTCAAGGCCGCGGAACTCTGTCTGATCGCACAGGCGAACGCGGTTCGGGTACATTAAACATTGCCCCGGCCCGGAAGTCCGGAGGTCCGGAAGTCCATTATGCGTCGGCCGTTCGGCGTTTGGGTCACGGCCTCAGTATGTCGTTGGCCTCAGTTTTTCGTGGAGACCGCGCCTAGGAGACTTCCGGACTTCCGGACCCCCGGACTTCCGGACTGAGGCAATGGAAGAATCACACAGCAACCGCCCGCAACATAAACGCGATCGTCGTAATATAGATGATGTAGCCGGTGACGTCGTTGAGCATGGTGATGAATGGTCCGGCGGCGATAGCAGGGTCGATCTTCCAGCGATGACAGAGCAGGGGGACGATGACGCCGAGCGCGGCAGCAAGCAGCACGGCAAAGAACAGCGAGGTCGCCATGACCAAGCCGAGAATCGGTTCGTCGCCGGTGGTCAGGGAAATGGCCGCGCCACCCAGGCCGCAGATGATCGCCATCACGAAAGCGAGCAGAATACCGGTCGCGATTTCGCGGCCGACCGAACTCATCATGTGCCCGGCCTTGATCGCGCCGGTGGCGAGACCGCGCACCGTTACGGTGGAACATTGCAGACCGATGTTGCCGCCCAAGGCACCGACGAGCGGCATGAAGCCGACCAGCAGCATCTGCTGACTGAGGCTGCCACCATAATCGGCGATGATTTTGGCATTAACGAAACCGCCGATGGCGGTGATGATCAGCCAGGGTAAGCGGCTGCGCGCCCGTTCGAGCGGACCCGCATTGTCGTCGAGCTCTTCGCTGGTACCGGCGATGGCGAGCAAATCTTCTTCGGCTTCGGCTTCGAGAATATCGACCGCGTCGTCCCAGGTCACCATGCCGCGGATGCGGCGCTGAGCGTCGGCGACCGCGATGGTCAGCAGATGGTACTTCTGCATCAGACGCGCAACGGCTTCGCGGTCGGTCTCGGGCGTGACCGTGATCACGTCCTTGTCCATCAATTGGGCGAGCGTGTCGCGCGGCTGCGCGAAGACCAGCCGGCGGAAGGGGAGCACGCCGACGAGGCGTGATTCCGCATCGATGACATAGAGCGTCGAAAATTTATGATTGCTGCCGACCGCAGCGTGGCTGCCGTAGGTGCGGCGGATGTGGTCCAGCGCCTGCTGCGCGGTCATGAAGCTGCGCAGGGTGATGGGATCGTGGACCATGATGCGGCCCGCGACATCATCGTCCAATTCGTACTGGGCCTCCAACTGGGCGCGCAGATCGGCATCCAGTTTCGACAGCAGATGCTCGGCGCGATCATCGTCGAGATGGTCGAGGAAATACACTGCGTCGTCGGTATCGGCGTCAGCGAGAATGCGCACCAAGTGCTGATCGTCGCTTTCCTCCAGCAACAGATCGCGGGTAGCAGGCTGACATTCTTCCAGCACGTCACCGGCCAGCTCGGGCGGTAAGGCAATGAACAGACGCAGCCGATCCTGCTCATCGGCGATCGATTCGATGACCGTGGCGAGGTCGGCCGTGTGCAGGCTGGTAGCGGCGATCTGCAGGCCACCGGGACCGTCGACGTCCAACAGCGTCAATAAGCGTTTGGCGGTCTGTTGCGCCCGCAGCTGAATGGCGGAATCGGTATCCGCTACTTTTGGCGGCGTTTCGTCGACCGGCGCATCCATGGCAGCCGGGTGTATGTCTAGGGCGACACGGAGCAACCCCATGGAGGAGGTTGTGCGGTGATGGCTGTAAGCAGGATGACGACATGACGCCCGTCCTGTTGGTTGGTGGTGCACCTCGGGTGCCGATTGATGCAGTGCGGCATCTCACCGTGCACGCGACCGGCACGACCGTGGTTGCCTTGGCTATGGTGTTGGAGCGACACGGGCGACCAAGCGATACCCTGTTGTCGCAGGATGCTGCGCCAACATGGTCGGCGAGTCACCGATTTGCAGACCGACGCGGGCTCGATGCCGCCCTCCATGCCTGGGTGCTGGCGCATCCGTTCGGTGTCGTGGTGATGTCGGCGGCGGTCAATGATTACGAGCCCGTCGGCATCGAACTCGACCATGCAGGCGTGCGCATCACGGTGGCACCGGGGGCCAAGATGCCGTCACGGGCCGATGAAGTGGTGATTCGCTTGCGACCGGCCGCCAAGTTGATCGATCGCCTGCGCAGTGAGTGGGGTTTCCGAGGCCGCTTGGTCGGCTTCAAATATGAAGATGCCGTGAGCGTGATCGCCTCGGCCCAGGCGCTGCGTATCCGTTGCCAAGCCGATCTCGTCGTGGCCAACAGCTTATGCGGCCAGGTGCAGGCCGTGGTGGATGAGGCGGGTTCGCGCACCTTTCCCGATCGTGCGACCCTCATCGCAGCATTGGCGACCCAAATCGTGTCGTGGTGAGCCGAGCGGACGGCGGACGCCAACACCGGAACGGTTGGTGCTCAAGTCGCCCACCATTCCACCGATACTGGTGACTAGAGACCGTTCTGGAGAGGGGGCATCGTGGAAGCAGACGTTTCGGCCATCAGAGCACGGATTGAAGTGGTCGATAACCGGCTCACGGCCCTGACCGACCATGGTGTCGACACCGCCGGTTTACGCTCACGTCTGATCCAGGCCCGTGACCTTTTAGAGACGGGTGAGCCCGCTGATGCCTTGGCGCTCACGGATGAGGTCGCTACCGGCGTTCGCCAATTAGCCACTGGTGCTGCTCGATCATCGGGTGAGGTACGCAGTGTCGTCCGCGATCAGTTGGTTTGCGAGGTGCGGGAAGCGTTGGCTGGTGGTGCTGCGCAGGATGTCGTCGAGCAACGCATTGTGCGCCTGCAGGGTGAAATCAACGACCGTCTGACCCATTTTGAACGGCACCTGCGCGATCAGTTCGCACGAGAACTCGCGCAAGTGTTGGCCGCACGACCGTGGATGAAGGATATCCTCAGTCATCCCGGTGATCCTGCCACACTGCGCACGGCGATTGAGGCGGTCTTGGCCCATCGTCCGTCTACGCCGCCGCCGGCATCGCCCGTGCACGGTGGGGTCGAGGTTCTCCGCGATCAAGTCAGTGGCTTGCGCCGCTGGGTCGAGCTTGCCATGGGTGCCTCGGCTCCGGAAGATCGCCTGCAACAGGCCTTGGAAGCCATCGCCGCGAGCGAAGAAGGTATGACCGATCTGGTCGCCAACATCGCCGACGTGCAAGCGCAGATGGGCGATCGCATGCTGCAGCTCGAGCGAAAAATCGTAGAACTCACCCAGCTGGCGACGCAGCACACCCTGCCGCTGACGCGGCAGACCACGCTGCATATCGAAGACCCAGCCGTGGTGCCCGCGCTAGCGGCGACCGTGATCGCCCCCACGTCCACCGACGACGAGCCACTGACCCTGCCGCCAACGACGGGCAGCAAGGCTTGGCCCTTCGGTGATGAGTCCTCGTTGTCCGCACCAGCCATGAGTACGGCGGATGTGGCTGCCTTGATGCAGGCCTCGACCACCGATGTTCCTGCCGAGGAGGCCGTCCGCTTCCGGCCAGCAACGTCGGCGCTCACGCACGCAGATACCGCGTTGTCGCGGCCTGGTGAGGCCTCCACCGGTGATCTGCGCCTGGCGCCGCAGCAGGTGACCACGGATATTCGTCGGGCTGAACGGCGGGCGATCGATGAGTCGGCCGTGCGCCGGCTGATCGAAGAACGCTTGGCGGCATGGCGACCCGTACCGGGCGAAGGGCTGGTCAGCGATGACGAAGATATATTCGCCCAGCTGGTCCGCATGCTGCCCAAGGCCCTTGACGAGAGTACGGTCCGCACCGCCCTGTTTGCGACGTTGGCGTTGGAGGCGATCGAAAAACCAGGGGCCCTGGCGCATTTATCGCGTTTACGGGATTTCCTGCGAGAAGAGCTCGCCTTAGCGGTGGAACAGATGCGCGACGCAGCAGTCTCCTCCTGACGCCACTGCGCTAGTTGCAGTGCGGGACGGAGCTGGGAACATGCCCGCGATGTCCGACGAGGGTCCACTCTCCATCCCGACGCTCGATTTGATCCATCGCCTCCCGTTAGGCGTCCTGATCTTTGATGCGAGTGGTCTGCTGTTGTCCGCCAATCAGGCGGCCGAGCTGCTCCTGGGCCAAGTCAACGCTCAACGCCTCACTTTAAAAGTCATTGTCGAACGTCTCGGGCCGGCCTGCGCCGTGCTCACCACGCTCAAGCCGGGTGATCGTCACGTCGTTCACGCAGGCGGTCAGCTGCTGGAGGTCTCTGCGCAAACCATCGGCACCAATGCCCTGATGTGGCTGGTGGTCGATAAGAGCGAAGAGCTGCGCCTGCGTGCGCAATTAGCTGAGCATGCCAGCTTGCTCGCGCATAGCAGCGAAGCTTTCTTGGTGATCGGCAGCGATGGCCGCGTGCGCTACGCCAATCCGGTGGCTGAACACCTGTTCCGTGCCGAACCCGGTGCGCTGGTCGGGATGTCGCTCTCCGACAATCAGCGTCCCGCGCAAGAAGACTTCGCACCGAGCGAAGATCCTGCTGACCAAGTGCGGGCAAAGATCGCCTACGCCCTCGAGGGCGACGGTGCGGTGCGTTACAACGCCTGGACTCAGCGCGCGGACAGCAGCGAATTTCCCGCCGAAATTACCTTACGCCCCTATCGCCTCAGCCAGGATCTGGTCCTGCTCACAGCGATTCGCGACGAAAGCCGCCGCTTGCAGCATTTGCAGGATTTGATGGAGGCCAAGGCGCTCGCTGAGGCCGCCAACCGGTCGAAGTCCGCATTCATGGCGATCACCAGTCATGAGCTGCGCACGCCACTGGCCAGTGTCATCGGTTTCTGTGATCTCCTGCTGCTTGATCACGGTAATGTCGGTGGTGAGCTCGGCCAGTATCTGCGCCTGATCAAAGAATCGTCGCGGTCTCTGCTGAATATCATAAATGACATTCTCGATCTATCGAAGATCGAAGCCAAAACCTTGGAAGTGAAGGTCGAACCGCTCGACCCCGATCATCTGCTCGACCTGCTCGCCGAGCTGTGGGCGGGGCGCGCTGCGGCCAAGGGCGTCGAACTCAAGCGCGTGCCGAGTACGGGCCGTCCGGGCTCGTTCTACAGTGATCCGCTGCGCCTCCGTCAGGTGCTGGACAATCTGTTGTCGAATGCACTCAAATTCACGGATGAAGGTTCGATCGAGATGCATCTGGAGCATCTCGCAGACCACATCGAATTCACCGTGCGCGATAGCGGCTGCGGCTTGCCGCTCGCCGCCCAGGACCAATTGTTCCGTCCTTTTTGGCAGATCGCCGACCATCATACTCGGCGCGAAGGCGGTACTGGGTTGGGCCTCTACATCTGTCGCCAGATCACCAACCTGCTCGGCGGCACCATCTGGCTTGCCGACAGCAGTGAGAACGGCACCACCTTCAAGGTTCGACTGCCGCGCAATATTGAAGGCCAAACCGGGCTGCACCGCGTGATTAGCGAGTCGATTTTCCGCGCGAAGTGATCATCCCCCGATATTGCGCACGGGTGGTTAAGCGGACTTGGCCCGCTGGA
>CAYQAQ010000036.1:0-13354 GCA_964415495.1 uncultured candidatus Brocadiaceae bacterium
GACCCGCAGTCGGGACAGGCAAAGCGCGAACCCGGTTTGAAGTCCACCTGCATCTCCAGCAGGCGTTGTTCAGGCCGGAAGGCCGTGCGAACGACGCACCACGGTGGGATCAGGCCAAGTGCGGCAGTGAAAAGCGGATTGGTGTCCATGCCGACACCTTGGGCCTGTCGCTTGACCGGCAACTACCCACTGATCGCGGCACAGAG
The DNA here is from genome assembly GCA_964415495.1 of uncultured candidatus Brocadiaceae bacterium. Taxonomy (GTDB): domain Bacteria; phylum Planctomycetota; class UBA11346; order UBA11346; family UBA11346; genus CAYQAQ01. The sequence continues at coordinate 207 of CAYQAQ010000036.1, forward strand.
CCAAAAAAATGACCAGCGCAATCGTGTTGGTCACGTAGGCCGCCACGACCAAAATGTCGAGCGCGAGGTAACCCTTACCGAAATCCTCGCGATAAACGGTCTGATAGATTTCCGGAATAATGCGTCGCTGGTCGGTCATTCTGTCATCGTCCTTCCGTACTTGCCGTTCAATGTTGTTGGAGTCCAGCCGTACACGCGAATGTGGTCGTGCTGGAATAGCGCACCCGATCAGCTTGGGTTAACTGTTCCGCCGTCGCCGTCTCTTCGACGGCGACCAGGATCTGATAGACGCCGGTATCAGGAATGACGATCACACCACGGCCGTCGCCATCGATGCTGAGGTCGGTTTCGCCCGCGAAGCCGAGCCGCGTCAGCGTGACAACGATCGGATATTCGCGGCGCACCAGCGGTTTACCGTGAAAGAGCACGCTGAACGGCATCGTGCTGCCAGCAACTAACGTGGCGGGGTCGGTCTCGAGGAGGATTTCCAGATCGAAACCGAGCACACGGTCAACAGCCATACCCGTGGTGTCGCCGACACTGACCACGGTCTTGGCGAAGTGGTGCGTGAAACGACTGGTCAGGATCTCCACGCCTTCCGGTACGGCATCTTTGCCGATGCGTTCGAAACGCACGCGATCACCGTCGTGAAATCGCGTAAAGGTGTACGGCTTGAGCGCCGCTCCGATGATATAGCGGCCTGTCGCTTCCGGTGTCACCTGCGCCGCGAGAAACCCGCCCTCCGGCCCCGGTTCGAGCACATTGATGCCGCCATCCGGGGTGGCCAGCACCATGCGATCCACCTGTGCGCGGGACAGCTGATCGTCGACCGGCATCGCATGGCCCCAACCATACAAAATGCTGAAGGGATGCGGCCCGTCGTGATCCTCGCCCTGCATGTCGATCAGGTAGCTGGTGCTAAACAGCCACAATGTGTGAGCCGGCAGGACACTGGTGAAGCACACGAGCAAGCTGATGAACAGATGACGCATGCAGGCATCCTGACAGGGCCCGCGCGCCGAGCCAGCAATCACCGACACGACTGGACTCAGCTGCGGCCGACAGGCCGCAGCGCCCGATACGCCTGGGTTCCGACGCACCGGGACTGCAAACTCTTACATTATTTCAGCTGCGCTCGGCGCGCCGAGCCCGAACCGGCGATGGACTGGTCGCCATCGGTGCCATTGGCCGCGTCTTTAACCGCGCTGTAAATATCGTCGGAGGCCATGTCGTCGCTGCCGTTGTCGGTGCCCAGGGCATCGACATTGAAGGCGCTGCGCTGAGCGTCCAACGTGACTCCGACTCCGGCAGTGAGTGCCGGGCCGACCGACAGCAGACTGCTGTGGCCGTCAGCGTAGGCGACCACGACTTTGTCGCGATGATGCGCACTCGAGCGATCGCCGATGACCACGCGCCCGGTGTTGGCGTTCACCGGCACTGCCCAGTCATAGGCGAACGCCACGCGACTGCGGCCCCAGGTATCGTCACTGCGATCCACGCGCGCTGGAATCACCGGGCCGGCTGCCGCACCGCCGCTCGCGCTCCGGCAACGGAAGGTGCGGTTGGGCATACCGGTCGCGACCGCCAGAATCTCCAAGGTCCGCCAGGTGACGACGGCGGCGGCATCCGCATCCGCAACGCCGGTCAGGGGATTGATGGCGGCAATGGTGCCGAGAGGCATCTGTTCGTTGTCGACACTGTAGGCGATGGCGCAGGTCAATATTTGCCGCTGGTTGTTGCCGCAGTCGATGCGATTGGCGCGTTCACGCACCAAGGCAATCGCCGGCAGCAATAAACCCGCGAGAATGGCAATGATCGAGATCACCACCAATAATTCGATGAGGGTGAAGGCGGCGTGGTAGCCGCGCAGTGGGGAACAGGACATGGAAGACCTCCTGCCCGGCCGAATGGGTGGAAGGATGGAATGGCCGGACAGCAGCAGCATGCCTGGAATCGCGTCTCCTTTCGTCATGCAGGTCGACGGCATCGTGCGCACGCTTGGCACGTTGGTGCCAAACCTTGGCAATTCCGGTGCCACCAACGCAAAACCCCCCGGATTGCTCCGGAGGGTTCTGGCGTCGTCATGAAACCGACGGTCGATTACGCGTCGTAGTACAGCGCGAACTCGTAGGGGTTCGGGCGCAGCTTGAGCGGCTCGATTTCGATGGTGCGCTTGTGCGCGATGTAGCTGTCGATCATCTCTTCGGTGAAGACGTCGCCTGCGGTGAGCCAGTTCTTGTCGCCTTCCAGTTCTTCGATCGCCTGCTCCAGGCTCTTGCAGGTCGACGGAACGCTGGCCAGCTCTTCCGGCGGCAGATCGTAGATGTTCTTGTCGAGCGGCTTGCCCGGATCGATCTGATTCTTGATGCCGTCGATCGACGCCATCAGGATCGCAGCCATCACCAGGTAGGGGCTGCCGGCGGAGTCGGGGCAGCGGAACTCGAAGCGGCGCGCCGCGTCACCGTTGACGTGCGGAATGCGGATCGAGGCCGAACGGTTGTTGGCCGAGTAGGCCAAGTTCACCGGCGCTTCGTAGCCCGGCACCAGACGGCGATAGCTGTTGGCCGACGGATTGGTGAAGGCCTGGATCGAACGGCCGTGCTTGAGGATACCACCGATGGCCCACACCGCTTCTTGCGACAGCTTGGCGTAGTGGTTGCCGGCGTAGATGTTCTTGCCGCCCTTCCAGATCGAGCTGTGGCAGTGCATGCCCGAACCATTGTCGCCGAACAGGGGCTTCGGCATGAAGGTCGCGGTCTTGCCGTGCTGGAACGCGGTGTTCTTGACCGCGTACTTGTACTTGTGCACCAGGTCACCGGCGCCGATGGCGTCGCCGAACTTGATGCCGATTTCGCACTGACCGGGCGACGCCACTTCGTGGTGATGCAGATCGACTTCAATACCCATCGTTTCCATATGGGTGGTGATTTCGGAGCGGATATCCATCAGGGTATCGGAGGGCGAAACCGGGAAGTAGCCGTGCTTATGGCGGATCTTGTGGCCCAGATTGACGCCGTCATCGCGGCCGGTGTTCCACGGTGCTTCCGACGAATCGATGCTGTAGAACGATTCGTTCGGGTTGGAGGCATAACGGATCGAATCGAAGATGAAGAACTCGGGCTCGGGGCCGAAGTAGGCGATGTCGCCGATGCCGCTCGACTTGAGATACTGCAGCGCCTTGTAGGCGATCGAACGCGCGTCCTTGTCGTAGCGCTTGCCGGTGCGGGGATCGTACACGTCACCGAAGAAGCAGATCGTGGGCTGCTCGCGGAAGGGATCAACGAACGCGGTGGATGCATCCGGCTTGATGTTCATGTCCGACTTCTCAATGCCCTGCCAGCCACGGATGGACGAACCATCGAAGGGCAGGCCTTCTTCAAACAACTCGGCGGTCAGGCGACGCGCCGTGATCGTGAAGTGATGCAAGGTGCCGAAGAGATCGCCGAACATGATGTCGACGTACTTGGCGCCATGATCTTTGGCGAGTTTCAGGGCATTTTCAATGCTGCTCATGGGATCTCCGAGGGGTGCTCGAGTGGATGCGAAACGGGGTGGGAGGAAGACCGGGACGAAAGGAATGGCAAAGGCTAGTGCCGCCCCTTGCGGTGCAAGAGGCCGAGAATGCTGCAGTGATCAGCAGGTCAGATGGCTTCCGACCCGCGCTCACCAGTGCGAATGCGGATGCAGTCGTCGAGAGGCATGATGAAGATCTTGCCGTCACCGACTTTGCCTTCTTCGCCAGTGCGTGCGGCTTTGAGAATCGCCTGCACGGTGGGCTCAACGAATTCTTCGTTCACCGCGATCTGCACCTTGACCTTGCGCAGCAGGTTGACGGTGTACTCGTGACCGCGATAGATTTCGGTGTGGCCCTTCTGGCGACCGAAGCCTTGCACATCGCCGATGGTCATGCGCACGACCTCGACTTCGTTGAGCGCCTCTTTGACGGCCTCCAGCTTGGAGGGTTGAATGATAGCTTCGATCATCTTCATGGGGGTATCCTTACGACTCGGGGATGGGGATGCTCGGGGGGCGGGAATCGCCGTCCAGTGTCAGGGGTTTTCGGCTCGGGTCAGGTGGTGTGATAGGCGTCTTCGCCATGCAGGCTGAGGTCCAGACCGCGGTTTTCGTCCTCGGCGCTGACGCGCAGGCCGATGGTGAGGTCGATCGCTTTGAGGATCACGGCGGTCGCCACGCCAGTCCACACGATGGTGATCAGCACGGCCTTGGTTTGGATCCACAGTTGCTCGCCGACCGCATAGTCGTCGCCCTTGGTGCCGCCCAGAGCCGACGAGGCCACCACGGCGGTCAAGATCGCTCCGACAATACCGCCGATGCCATGCACGCCGAAGGCGTCCAAGGCGTCGTCGTAGCCGAACATCTTCTTCAGCGAGGTCGCGCCCCAGAAGCAGGCCACGCCTGACACCGCGCCCAGCAGAAGCGCCCCGAGCGAGAGGGACGCATCGTAATGAATCACCCGCACCCGTCACCCCAGCCGCAGGGGTGATCGCGACGAGACCGCCGACCGCACCCGAAATCGCGCCCAGCAGCGAGGGTTTGCCATGCTTGATCTGCTCGCAGAGGATCCACGCCATGACGGCCGCAGCGGTGGCCAGATGGGTGGCGAGCAGCGCCGAACCCGCTTGGCCGTTGGCGGCCAGGGCCGAACCGGCATTGAAGCCGAACCAACCGATCCACAGCATCGCCGCCCCGATGGTGGCCAGCACCAGATTGTGCGGCTTCATCGGCACCTGGGGGTAACCCTTGCGCTTGCCGATGATCAATGCTGCGACCAGGCCGGCGACGCCGGCATTGATGTGCACCACGGTGCCGCCGGCGAAGTCGAAGACGTCCCAATCCCAGAACAGCGCGCCATCGCCCGACCACGTCATGTGGCAGATCGGCAGGTAGACGACCGTGAACCAGATCGCGGTGAACAGCATCATCGGCCAGAAGCGCATGCGTTCGGCAAAGGCTCCGACGATCAGCGCCGGCGTGATGATGGCGAAGGTGAGTTGGAACAGCACGAAGATCAGGGTCGGAATCGTCCCGGTCACGCTCTCCGGCGTAATGCCCGCCAAGCCGACATGAGCGAAGCCACCGATGAAGGAGCTCACCGTCACCACGCCGGACTCCATGCCGGTCGTGTCGAAGGCCAGACTGTAGCCGTAGATGACCCACAGGATCGACACCAAGGAGGCGACCCCAAAGCAGGCCATCAGCACCGAGAGCACGTTCTTGGCCCGCACCAAGCCCCCGTAGAACAGGGCCAGGCCGGGCAGAGTCATGAACAGCACCAAAGCGCAGGCCACGATCATCCAGGCGGTGTCGCCGGAATCGATGGTGGCGAGGGGCGCAGCAGTCGCCTCCGCAGGCGCTACCGCAGTCGCTTCGGCAACTGCGGGGGTGGCCGACTCTTCGGCTCCAAGGGCGCCGCCACACATTCCTACCAACAGGGCCAAACACAGACGAATCGGACGCATGAGCGCTCCAGGGGGCGAGGGTGAGGCCCATCCCCGAGCATAGCGCGATCCCAATCTGCTGTGCCGCTGTACAGTTCATGTGGAAGTAGTTGGAAAATAAAGGGTTACAGCAGAGAGATGAATGTTGAGCGGTGCAGCAGCGCGCACCGAGCGCGTACAAATCGACCAACGAGGCGGGGCGCAGGCGCTCATTATCTGAGCGCCTGCGCCCGCATCGAACAGCCTTAGATAGCGTCGGCGCCGCGTTCGCCGGTGCGAATGCGGACGCAATCTTCGAGGGGTACGACGAAGATCTTGCCGTCACCCACCTTGCCGCCATCCGCCGAACGGGCAGCGCCGAGGATGGCTTGGACGGTGGGCTCAACGAAGGTCTCGTTGACCGCGATTTCGAGCTTCACTTTGCGCAGCAGGTTGACCGTGTATTCGTGACCCCGGTAGACTTCGGTGTGGCCTTTTTGGCGACCGAAGCCTTGGACGTCGCTGACGGTCAGGCGGATCACTTCGACCCCGTTGAGGGCCTCTTTGACCGCTTCGAGCTTGGCGGGTTGGATGATGGCGATGATGAGTTTCATGCGGTGTGCTTTCGCTGACGAGGTTGAGCATCCAGGCCCGGTCGGGGACGTTCCCGACCGGGCTGGCGGTGCTCAGCGGCCGGCGGCCTCCGGGATGTGGTAGGCCGGCGTGCCGTGTTCGCCGATATCCAGGCCTTCTTCTTCTTCTTCGGCGCTGACGCGCCAGCCGAAGATAGCCTTGACGACCAGGGCGGTGATCAGAGCGAAGATCACGCTGGCGATACCGTAGGCGAGGATCACGACGATCTGGGTCTTCCATTCGCCGTTGCTGAAAGCGACGGCCAGGGTGCCCCAGATACCGCAGGTCAAGTGCACCGACAGGGCACCGACCGGATCATCGATCTTGAGCTTGTCGAAGAGCAGGACCGAGAAGTACACGATCACGCCCGAGCTCAGGCCGATGAAGATCGCCATCATCAGCGAGCTGAGGTGCGGCGACGCCGTGATACCGACCAGACCCGCGAGGATGCCGTTGAGCGCCATCGAGAGATCCGGCTTCTTGGTCACGATCCAGGATACCATCGCGGCAGCGAAGCCACCGGCCGCAGCAGCCAGACTCGTGGTGACCAGGACGTAGCTGACGCCACCCGCCTGGGCCGAGAGTTCCGAACCACCATTGAAGCCGAACCAGCCGAGCCACAGCAGGAAGACACCGATGGTCGCGAGCGGCAAATTCGACGGCAGGATCGGGCGAACTTGGCCATCTTTGCCGTACTTGCCAGCGCGCGGGCCCAGGATCAGGATCGCAATGAGACCACCCCAGCCGCCGACGCTGTGCACCAAGGTCGAACCGGCGAAGTCAGTGAAGCCCATCTCGGCCGCCCAACCGCCGCCCCAGTGCCACGAGCCAAGGACCGGATAGAGGAAGGCGACATAGATGGTGACGAAGACCAAGAACGGCGCCAGTTTGATGCGTTCAGCGACGCAACCTGAAATGATGGTCGCGGCAGTGGCGGCGAACATACCCTGGAAGATGAAGTCGGTGAACCAGGTATAGCCGGCGTTGTAGACGCTGGTCATGTTGGCCAAGTACGCGGCAGGATCGGAGAGATCGACGCCGATGCCGGTGAAGCTGAGCTTGATCCAGCCGTTGAAGTCGCCGGGGTACATGGTGTTGAAGCCGATGAACGCGTAGGTCAGCAGACCGATACAGATAATCATCACGTTCTTGAACAGGATGTTGATCGTGTTCTTCGAACGGCACAAACCGGTCTCGAGGGTCGAGAAGCCGAGGTGCATGATGAAGACCAAAGCCGCAGCTAGCATCAGCCACAGGTTCGAGGTCACGAAGAAGGAGTCCGCATTGACGACTTCCTTGATCTTGTCAATCAGGCCGCTGGCGATGTCCGCATCCCAGCTGTAGGCGTCGGGATTGGCGTCATACGCCGCCACCGCGGCCGCCTCCTCTTCAGAGAGTTCGACGCCGAAGCCGGTCAGGGCTCCATTGAAGGAGGTATCCTCCTCCGCAGGCGCTTCTTCGGCCGGAGCCGCTTCCGCTGGCGCAGCGTCCGCTGCAGCCATGGGCTCAGCAGCAGGGGTTTCGGAAACGGCAGGAGCCGAGGGCTCTTCGGCCCAACTGGACGTGCCGACACCGGCAAACGCCAAGACGGCTAAGAGGGACATGAGGAACCGCATGCAGGACCTTTCTCTGGGATGGTTCATAGACGAGAGTCAGTGGCCCTAGGGCACACAGCGCTCCGGAATCGCATCGCCGGTCTAAAAATACCATGCAAGTACAGTTTATATAACCACTTAACTTGAAATAGTTGCGCCACGCTGCGTCTGGCACGTGTGTATCTGCTGCGCAGTGCATCACCTTCGGCCGATTAATTTTTGATCGACTGTATGCCCACGATGCACCCTGCCCAGTTGTTCAACGAAGGGCCTGCATCCTGCAGGCCGAGGAGCTCGCAGGCAGACCAAGCAGGCGCTTGCGCATGCCCGCGCTGGGGCCGACGGCCGGACCGGGCCCGTGTCTGCGGCTCGTTGGGCCGCTCGCCTTCCGCCGTCCGTCTGAGCAGAACTTCCCGCCGGCCAGGATGTTAGGGCAGCACGCCACTGACACACGGCGACCGGGGCGCTCTCTGGTGCGATTGTGGCTCAGAGTCGGATCTCTACCGTCAGCCGCGCACGCATTCCCGGAGAGGTCTGCCCCCATGAGCGATTCGCCTACGCCCGGCTGGTTAAAGGGCTTGATCATCGTCTTCGCCTGTACCTCGGCGCTGACCTTTGGCCTGTTCCTCTATCGCCACAGCGAAGACTCGGCCTTATTTGAACGCTACCGGGACCTGGTGCATCAACGGGACCAGATGCGGCTGTATGTACCCCGGCTGACGCCCCAGCCAGAGGCCTTAGACCAAGCCATCGCCGCCCGCCGAGTTCAACTGAGCAGCTTGCGCGAAACCGAAGACACCGCGCGCCGCGACGTCGACCGTCTGGTCGGCGAAGCGACCGTCAAAGCCCAGAGCATCTCCAGCTTGGCGCAGAGCGAAGGCCGGCGCTACAATACCCTGATCTCCGATGCCAGCGCCCGCCGCCGGGAACTGCATCAGGAAGAAGACCGCGCGTTGGCGCTGGAACGCGATCTCGACGAGCGCCGCCTACGGGCGCGTGAACAGCTCGAGATTCTGGCGCGCGATCTGGAAACCTTGCGCCGCGATGCCCGCAATGAGACCGGTGAACTCGACTCCCGCGTCAGCGAACTCGATGAACGCATTCTGCAGCTATCCGAACAACGCGAACTCAACAACCGCGAATTGCGCAGCGATGGCCAACTGTTGGCTGCCCGCGCCACCGATGGCTTTGTCGTCATCGATCGCGGTCATCAGCACAGCCTGCGCAAAGGCATGCGCTTCACCGTCTACAACCGCCGTGGCGGCCGTCATGTGATCAAAGGCCAGGTCGAAGTGGTCGAGGTCGACGCCCGCACCGCCGTGTGCCGCGTCCTCGAAGAGCACGATGCCAACGATCCGCTCATCCCCGGTGACCACTTGCACAATCCAGTCTACAATCCGAACGAGATCAAGATCTTCGTGCTGGCCGGCGACTTCACCCAATTCAGCCACGAAGAATTGGCGCGCTTCATCACCGAATCCGGCGGTCGCGTCGATCGCGAACTGACCACCGCCACGGATTTTCTCGTCGCTGGCGGCCACGCCGCCGCCGCGCTGGAGCAGGCTTCGAAGCTCGGCATCGCCATCCTCAGCGAAGGCCAAGCCCTGGAATTGGTTCGCTACGCACCGTCATCGCTCATCGGCGCTGGCGTCACCGTCACCCTGCGCGGCCGCTTCACGGCCGTATCGGCCGGCCGGATCGAAACCTTCGTCCGCAACAGCGGCGGCAGCATCACCGGCCGCCTCGATCAAAACACCCAAGTGCTGATCACGGGTGACGGGGCCGAAGCCGACATCGCCACTGCCAGATCGCTGGGACTGATTGTCGTCAATCAAGCCCAGTTCACCCATCTTAACAACTGACAGAGCATACCATGGCCAGCCGCGGTCTGAATCCGATGACGGTCACCACGATGATCCTGCTCGTGTTGACTACCTTGATCTTCGCCGTGCTCTTCATCACGGCGAGCAACTCCATCACCGAGACCCTGGAAGAGTCGGCCGATGATGCGCGACGCCGGGACTCCCTGGATAGGGTCACCCGAGAACTCACCACTCTGCGCAATCAGGCCACGCAACTCGAAGCCGACATCGCGGTGCGCAAGGCCGAACTGGAACGCCTCGACGTCAATCTGCTGCGCTACGGCGTGGCCTATGTCGATGGCCAAGTCATTGCTGGTGCCGATGGCCGCCCGCTGACCTTTGGTGGTCGCACCTACACTGCCAAACAGAGCGAATGGCAGATGGCGCGTCAGGATGTCACCCACGTCAATGATCGCCTGGAACACACACGCGCCCAACTTGAATCGCGCCCGCGCGCCGTATTCGCCTCCCTCGAAGACCAGATCGACGCCCGCTCGCGCGAACAGCAAGCCGTGCTGGCGCGCGCCAACGACATGGACACCGACTACCGCGCTGACGAAGAACGTCTGCTGCGGCAGAAGGACGAACTCGACCAGCGCAAGCTCGCCGCGGAACGCCAGAAGCGCATGGACTACTCGCAGCGCTCGTCGGATATCAATCAGAAGGAAGACCACATCCGCACGTTGCTCGAAATCGAGCTGCGCTGGCTGACCGAACTCAAGCCCACGGGTACCGTGGTCGAAACGGTCCCCAACGACCGTACGCTCGTCATCGACCTTGGCGCCAAGGATCGCGTCTTCGCCGGACTGCTGTTCGACGTGTTCACCTATGAACGCGGCCGCTACATCGCCAAAGGTCGTATCGAAGTCATCGATCTTCAGGATCGCATCGCTACCTGTCGCGTGCTGTCTGAAACCGATGGCCGCCGACGTCCGCTCGCCCCTGGCGATCTGATCGGCAACCCGGTCTTCGATCCGAAACGGTCGCCGGTGTTCGTCTTGGCGGGCGAATTCAAGCAATATAACGCGGAAGATCTCGCGGCCTTCATCCGCGCCACCGGCGGCGTCATTAGCGAAACGCTGCAACCTGGCTGCGATTTCCTGATCGCCGGCGATCGCTCGGAGCGCATTCAGGACATCGCGCGCGAATACCAGATCATCGCCTTGACCGAAGAGCAGTTGCTCCAGTACGTGCAGCCGTCGTTCTCGGTCAAGTGACCGCGCCTGCGGCCCCTGGGGCCGCGGGCGAGTTGCCAGTTGCCAGTTGCCAGTTGTCGGTCCGCAGCGAGTGCGGGCGGGGAGCGCGGCCTGGATACGATCCCACCGCGTATGGGTAGGGGCCGCAGCATACAGAACTCAGCGATGACGGGACACTGGCAACTCAACCACCCTGCGGCCCGGTAACCCGCCGCGGCCCGGCGCTGCCGGTCGGCAGCGGGCGGAAGTCGAGCGGATCCACCCGACCCGCTTGCCAGCGATGGTGGCCAATCACCGCAATCATCGCGCCATTATCGGTACAGTGACGCGGCTCTGGCAACAGCGCCTCCCAACCGCGCGCCGCTGCCAACGCGCTGACGCGCGCACGCAGCCCCCGATTGCAGGCAACGCCACCGCCGAGCGCCACGCGGGTGATGTCGTGCTGGGTCGCCGCCAACATCAACTTGCCAACCAGCTGATCGACCACCGCCGCTTGGAAGCTCGCGCAGGCATCAGCAATGCCTTGCTCGTCGAGCGTCACAGGGTCCAGGCCTTTTCGACCACGCACCTGATACAGCAACGCCGTCTTTACGCCGGCGAAGCTGAAGCGCAAAGTGTCATCATGCTGGAAACTGCGCGGCAACGGAAAGCGCGTCGGATCGCCCTGCGCCGCCAAGCGATCGATGACCGGACCGCCAGGATAGGGCAGACCGAGCATCGCCGCCGTTTTGTCGAAGGCTTCGCCAGCGGCATCGTCGATGGTCCCGCCGATCAACTCTGCCTGTCCCGGCGCGATACAGCGGTAGAGATGGCTGTGGCCCCCGGAGGCAACCAGGCCGATGAAGGGATAGGTAACCGCAGGGCGTTCCAGCTCCACCGCCGCCAAATGCGCTTGGATATGATCGACGGCCACCAGCGCCGCGCCGGAACGCGCCGCGAGCATCTTGGCGGCGGTGACACCACTGAGCAGGCTGCCGATGAGACCCGGCCACGCCCCGACCGCAACCACATCCAGCGCCTGTGGGGCGATGCCGCCAGTACGCAGCACCCGATCCAGCAGGCCGGGCAGGGCAGCGATATGACCGCGCGCCGCCATTTCCGGCACCACGCCGCCCCAACTGGCGAAGTCGTCGGCTTGGCTGGCCACAGCTTCCGCTACAACGTGCCGGCCATCGGCCACCAGGGCCACCGCGGTGTCATCGCAACTGCTCTCTATCCCCAAGCACCAGCTCATGCAACCAGCATGGTGTTGGTTCCGACAGCGGAAGGCCTGAGGGCCCTCTCGTTCACTACTCGGGATACGAGCCGCCACCTGAATTGCCCCTGGCGTTCGCACAAGATCTGCGGCACAAGTAGGTATGGATCTGCAAGCAGGTACCGTGCTGATCGTAGAAGACGACGCCGACGTGCTGCTCGTCTTGGTCAGCTACTGCGAACGGCTCGGGCTGCACACACTGCCCTGCCATTCGCTCGCAAACGCCGCCCCGCATCTCGATCAGCCCACCTTCGAGATCGCCATCGTCGACTATCGCCTCGGCGGAACGCGCAGCGGTCTGGATCTGCTGGTCGACTTGCAGACGCGTCATCCCGACTGCTGCCGCCTCCTCACCAGCGGCGCCACCGATCCCGACCTGCTCATAAATGCCATCAATCGTGGCCATGTCGATGCCTTCCTGAGCAAGCCGATGCGCGCCGAAGCCTGTCTGGGCTTGCTGACACGCGGCCTGGAGATCGCCCGCCTGCGCCACCAGAATCGCGATCTGCTCGCGCAGCTGGCACAACGTAATCGCGATCTCGAACGTTCCACGGACGAGCTCGCTGCCGCCGTGCAGGAGCGCACCGCGCATCTCGAAGAAGTATCACGCCGCCTGCAGGAGAAGCATCATGAGCTGGTGCATCTGGAAACCCAAGGCGCGGTCGGTCATCTGGTGCGCGGCTTGGCGCACGAGCTCAACAATCCGCTCGCGGTAATTCTTGGTTTCACCCAACGCTTACAGCGCCACAGCAACGATGCCGAGACGCGCCGGCGTCTCGATATCGTTGTTACCGAAGTGGATCGCTGTCGCGGACTCGTCGAACGACTGCGGCGTTTGGCCGCGCCTCTCGAAGAAGAATTGATTCCCTGCGCGCCGGCTGAAATCGTGCTGCGCGCCCACACCAAACTCAGTGAACAATATCCCGATTTGCCCGCGTTTGCCTTTGTCCACGACCTGCCACCCGTCCAGGCCGGGCCACGCTCGTTGGAACGCGTATGCGAGCAGGTTCTGCTCAATGCGTTACAGGCTGGCGCACAGACCTGCCACGTTACAGGCGATGCGGCGAATGGGCGCATCCAATGGAATCTCGACAATGATGGCACCACGCCAACGGATCAGGAGATCGCCAACGCGACGCGCCCCTTCTTCACCACCCGCTCCACCACCG
>CAYQAQ010000037.1:0-13123 GCA_964415495.1 uncultured candidatus Brocadiaceae bacterium
ACCGAAGGCGGGCACGAGCTCAACTGGACCTTCACCCAGGCAGATCGCACTTTCGGCGCGCGCGCCATCTTGCGTCAGCCGGCGGTGGAGACCTTGGTGGCAGGCGATTTCTTCAAGACCCTGGTCGTCCCCAACCGGATCACGCGGTGAGTGCTGCCATGACGACGGCAACGGTCGGCTGTTATGGCAAGCTCCCTGGCCAGGGCGACTTCCTGCGCGTGGTGGGTGCCCACTCACCCGTGGAGTTGCTCGACACCTGGCTGGCCACCGCCGGCCTCGATCAGCGTGAGCGCACGGCGACCTTCGATGCTGCCAGTCCCGCGTTCGCCATCGTCTGCACGCGCGGCATGTGGTGGGGCTGTTCCTTGTTCCCATCGCGGGACAGTGTCGGTCGTCGCTATCCGTTCACGGTGTTCACGGGGTTGCCGGTTGCCGATCTCGCGGATGCGGGGTACCTCAACGTCGCCGCATTCTTGCCTTTCTTCATGCGCACCTGGCAAGCGGCGCAGCAAGGGTGGCCAGCGGATCAGGCGGTGCTGCGAGCGGGATTGCCCAACTTGCTCGCGCCCCTCGATCTCGCCCAGGAAGAGCGGCGCTTCATGGCCGCCTTGGATACGATCACGATCGGTGATGTCGCCAATGGGCTCTTCGGCACCGCGACGGAAGCCCAACGCGCGGCGGTGATCGCTGATCTGCTCGCCGTCGCTAACGGTGCGCAACCAACCGGTGGAGTGCGTTTCCAACCGATGGCGCATCAGAATCACCTCGGATTCTGGTTGATGGTGTTGAGCTTGTGCGGCAGCAAACCGGTGGTGCCGAGTGTCATCACGCTGCGCTTCGCCCACGGCGGTGCGCCGCCGGCAGCCACCTTGTTGTTCGATCATCCCGAACCCGCTGCCTGCTTGGCGGGCTTGTGGCCGACCCTGGCCGCACGGGGCGCGGCAGCACCGCACGATGTGGTGAGCCACGCTGGTCAATTGGGTGAAGCCGACGACATCCCCAGTGAATTGCTGGGTGCGGGCCAATCCCTGCGCGACGTCGCCCATGGCTTGACCAGCCTGACCCGTCAACGGCGCACCATGCGCATCACCCGTCGTCCCACCGCCACCTGAGTTTTCGGAGAACGCGTCATGCCTGACATCGAGACCTTGACCGCCCTGGCGACCACCCCGATCAGCGACGAGGCCCCGACTGGGGAATCCGTGCGCTACGACGACGCCTTCGGCGCTATCGAAGCGGAAATCAGCAAGCTCGAGAATCCCGCTGGCGGCGAAGTCGATTGGCGCGCCGTGGTCGACGGCACCACGACGCTGCTGCGCGAACGCAGCAAGGATGCATTGTTGGCAGCGTGGTTGGTGCGCGGTTGCTTCGAACGCGAAGGATTACCCGGTCTGCAGGCGGGATTACAATTTCTGAACCAATTGCTGGTGACCTTCTGGGATGCTCTGCATCCGGAACGCCTGCGTCCCCGCCGTGCCGCGCTCGAATGGTTGGGCGAACGTTTGGCGGCGACCCTCGATCCCGAAAACGGTATCGACCATGATCCGGGCGAAATCCAAGCCTGCTTGGATGCCACCGAGGCCATCATCACTTGGTCGGACGGCCGTTTCGACGGTGAAGATTGCGGGCTGATGAGCCTGCGTCGCGTGCTGCGCGCCCAGCTGGAACGCATCCAACTCACCTACGGCGGCGGCGAAGTTGCGGATGCCGGCGGCGGCGATCCTGACGCCAGCGCGGGCGGCGAGGCTTCACCTGCGGTGGCCGGCGCTTCGGCTCGTCCAGCGGGTCCAGCCGGTCCGATTGCGAATCGCGCCCAAGCCATTGGCCGCATCAAGGAATTGGCGGACTGGTTCGCCAAGAATGAACCACTGAGCCCGATCGGCCCGCTGCTCAAGCGCGCGGAAAGCTGGGGCCACCTCAGCTTCAACGAGGTCTACCAACAGCTGCTCAAGCGCCACACCGAAGCCCAGGATCACATCTGGGATGTGCTCGGCATCCAGCAGGCGAACGAGGGCGAAGGCTGATTGGTCGTTGGTGGGTAGCGGGCAAGCACTTGCGAGAGCACGGGTACTTGCAGGCATAAAATGGCGATGATAGTACCTGCCGTCGACGCAGGTTGAAGTATTCACCTGCAGGTTCGTGCCACCTCATCACCGTCGAGCCGTTCATGAGTCCGTGCCCAAAATGCGCCGTTACGTGTCCTCCTGGTTCGGCACGATGTCATGCTTGTGGCGCTTCCTTAGTACAGACGACCCGTATCGCGCGTCCCGGCACCGGGACGGTGGTGCGATCACAGGCGGCATCGTCGGGCCTCAGCGCTGCAACGCGGTGGGGTTTCGTGCTCATCGTCGTTCTCATGGTTGCGGGTATTTTGGTCTGGCGGCAACGTCCGAGCGATCCGCTGCGAATACTCAAAACAGGCGCCCAGATCCGCCTTGCGGAGAGTTTCTATGAACCAGATCCGCCGCTGTCGGTGGTTGATGGCCTATGGATTCATGGCTTCTCGCACCGGAGCGAGAACGTTCAGGTGTCTGTGTTGCATAATACCAAGCTCGCTGCCGGACCGCGCGATCGAGCTTCTTTAGAAAAGGCGATCACTGATGCCTTGAGTATGTTTATGCCGGAGGAAATGGTGTTGCCAACGTGGGTGTATACCCAGGAAGGGGAACGGCAGTGGCTCGAAGGCACCATGATCGATCCACAATGGGTCAACGTTCCTTCAACGAACATTCCTGCCGATCACGTCCGCACCATACACGCGGTCTACCTCGTCGAAGGCAGTCACGTCATGCTCACTATGATTGGTTATAACGATCCGAACGAATGGGTGGGCAAAGCACGCACGGCGGTCAAGGGTGTGCGTTGGGAGTAAATGCCGCGCATCTATCGGCCGTGATGTAAAGGGCAGCAGAGGTGCGCTCGTTGGAATCCTGCCAGCCTTCCCAAGTCGACCGCAGAGCATGGTGACCTGTAGGGGTCAATTCTTGGTTAACGGCAAACGTGACACATCGACGTTGGTAAGATCGACCATGAAGACATTGCCGTAGCCCGTCCGCGCATCACTGGTGTAGACGACGGATCGCCCGTCGGCGCTGATCACCGGATGTGGATGGGTCTGCTGAATTTTCATGCCGGAATCGTGACGGCAGAGGATCCGCGGGGCTTGATACTGCCCATCGACCAGCGTCCAGAGGCGAATCACACCTCCACCATCGCCGACGATCAGGTGTTCGTCGCGCGAAAAGATGTGGCCGGTCGAGCCCGGAAACGCGGCTTCATGCGCGTTGGTGCCATCGGCATCGATGTGGCCGAGGTATCCGCCCTGCGGGCCATGTCCGTGGTAGCCGATGCGTTTCCCATCGGCGAGCCAGTATTCATGACCGACAACTTCACCTGGGGCACACGGTCGGATGCGCCAGGATTTCCCGGTGCGCGCGTCCAGGCCCCAGATGCGTTGATCGACCTTGTCCCACGGTCCTTCGTGGCAGTACGTGAGCAGATGCGGATCGGTTGGCGACGTATTGATATGGCCGATCCAATACCGTTCCTCGAATACGACCTCATGCTTGCCGGTGGCGATCTCTACCCGTTCGATGCGCGAGAGCGGCATCTCAGCCCACGTTTCGCGGAAGCCGACATAGCCGCGCAGGAGATCGACCGGAAATTTGTGCGACTGGTCCTCCCACGATCCGAAATAGACATGGCGCCCGTCGGCGGAGCAATTGGTCATCGACACGCACCAGCGTGGATCAATGTCGAGCAACCCCCGCGTGGTTTTGGTGGCGATATCCAGACACAGCAATTGCCGATCATGCCAGAACACCACCTCGTCGCGCCGCGGATTCTTGCAGGCCCGGACGAACTCGAGCTCGCGTGGCAACGGTACTGGTGCCAGATCCGTCAATTGCTCGATCTCGCCGTTGACCAGATCCACACCGTACAGATTGGGACGGTCACAGCGATCACTGGCGAAGAGCAGTTTGCGGCCGCCCGCGTACCAGCCGGGATTGGTGAAATAGAAATGATGACTGTGCCCGCGATGCTGGGTCAGTTGGACAACCTCCACGCCGCTGGCGGAGTCGAGATACGTGCTGCGTTCACTGGACATACAGGCGGCCTCCGGAGACGCGATCGTAACCGGATCTTGCCCCTTACAGGGGTCTGACATGATTCTGAAGGGACGGAAACGAAACACATGACCCCTGCGTCAGCACTTACTTCTGCGGATTTCGACCACAGCTGTCGTCGCATCGCTGCGAGTTGGCCGTCTTGGCCCGATCCATTAGGTGGCGAAGTCGCTGAACGCGCCCTGGCTTCGGCCCGGATCACCTTTGTCAGTGCGGCAGAATGGAGATGGGATGAAGGCCGGTCGGTGCCCCGCCGACGCTTGCCGACGTCGACTATCGCTTGGTACCTGAAAGGAACCGGTCGCCTGCGTTTGGCGGGGGCTTCTCACGCCATTGTCAGCCCAGCGGTGCAATGCGTTCCGGCCGGCTTGTGGCACGACGTGCGGCATGATCGCGGCCAGCCGCTGCATTCGATCAGTGTGCATTATCAAGCGCCGTTGCCGGGAGGCGGCGAACTGGCCGAGGTGCTTGGTCTGCCCACCCTGCTTCCGGTGGCCAGCGGCGCGGCCGATCAACCGTTACTGGCAGCGATGAGCGCCATGGCTCGCCTCGATGCCTTGCGTCCGGTCGGCTGGCGGTTGCTCGCGCAAGCCGAACTGGTGCGCGCCCTCATGCATCTGGTGCTGACACGAGGGAGCCATTGTCGGACCGTACCGGTGAGTGCAGTGTCGTTGCCGAGCCGCCTGGCGTCAGTGCTCGCTCGTATCGAACACGACCTGCCAACCGGGCCTATTCGCATCGAAGATCTCGCGGCCACTGCGGGCATTTCGGCGGGTGCATCTGCGCACGTTATTTCATCGCGTCACCGGCATGGCACCGCATCGCTATGTGCAACAACGCCGCGTCGCTCTGGCGAGTCGCCTGCTGCGCGAGCGTGATGATCCGATCGCGGATATCGCCCAGGCGGTCGGGGTCCCCGACCTGCGGGTCTTCCGCCGACTTTTCAAAACCATCACGGGGTCGGCCCCGCTGCGCTGGCGCACGGAGATGTGAATGGAATTCAACGTTGCAGCTGCGCGAGCGCGGTAAGCAAACCCGCCGCCGTCGCGCCATGGCGCAGCAAGCCGGTGTGAGCAGCAACAAGGGCTGCAGCTTCGCGGCGCTGATCAACGGCGAGATGCGCCAGCGCGAGTAACGCCGCGCCGGATACCCCGCGATCATCGTCGGCGTCTGCGAGCGGAGCGGGCTCCAGAGCTGCTTCAGCACTGATGCGCAAACGTCCGTCGCTGCTGCGGTGCACCGCCTCGGCGGCAATCCAGGTGCGTGCCAGCTTGCTGTCGCCGGTCCATGCATGCAGGCCCAGCGCCACGGCAGAGGCATCACCGGCCGCAGGCGAGGTCGGCGATTCGTCTGCCAAGCGCTGCGCGAGCGCCCTGCCTGCTGCCGACACGGTGTCCTCATGCGCGCGCAGTCGAGCCAGTGCCAGCAACAAAAGGCCTTCGGCGCGCACATCACGGCGTTCATCGCGCAGCGGTGGTAACCGTTCGCTGCGGGCCACCGCCAGTCGTTGCAGTGCGGTGGCGAGACGCATCTCCTGGCCGGCGGCGACCGGAGCTCGCACCGCGAGCGGATGCGCGCCTTCGACCACCGGCGCACCGACAAGATCGAAACGCTCCGCGAGCAATTCCGCGGCTTCTTCGCCGACTACCGCAGCCAAGGCATCCACGGTCCAGGTGTGAAAAGCCCCTTCGCGCGGGACACCCGCACTATCTGGAGCATCGGCGTGCAGACCGGCGGCATAGCGGCCATCACCCAAGCCGAGGGTATCGACGGTCCACCGCAGACAGCGTGCGGCCGCGACCCGCAAGGTCGGTCGCTCCAGGGTGTCGGCGGCGGCCAGCCAGCCGAGGGCCGCGTTGGCTTGGTCAATCAACCGCTGTTCGAAAAACGGACGTCGCCACGCCGCATCGGCCACGCCGCGATGGACGCCGCCGGCGAGTTGGTCGCACACCGCGCTTTGTGCCCACGCCAATGCCGTGCGCTCCAGCAGGCGCGTCAGTACGAGTGGCGCGGCATCGCCTTGGCAGCGCTCGGCGAGAAAACCCAGCGCCGCGCTGCCGAGGCTGCGTGGTGCCGGCCCGAAACCGCCTTCTAAGGCATCGCCCCATTCGGCCAGCGCGCCTTCAGCAGCGTCGAGGATCAACTGCGGCGAGCGTGTCGTCGCGGCTGCCCCTCCGGCAGCCTGTGCGGTCAGCAGCAGCTCCTGCACTCGTGCCGCATCGGCTTCGATGGCCGAACGGTCATCGGCCCAGGTCTGCGCGACCGCAACCAAAATGCGCGCGAGGCCGACCTGCTGCTCGCGATCGCGCAGCGGCCGCCATGGCACCGCGCCGAACCAGCCACCAGTCGGTGTGACAAAGGCGATGACGGGAAAGCCGCTCGCATCCGCGCGCAGCGCGAGCACCTCCTGGCAACGCGCGGCCAGGGCGGGATCGCTGAGCCGTTCGGCGGCGACGGGGACGAAGAGCTCGGCGATCAGCGTGGCGATTTCTGTATCGCGAGCGAATTCAGCCGCGAGCACCGCGCTCCAATGATCGCAGGCTTCGCCGCAGCACACCATGAGCGGAACATCTCGGGTGCGCGCTTCGTCGAGCGCATCCTGCCCCCAACGACGCCAGGGAATCGTGCTGTCGGCAAGAACGCGCCGAAACAGATCGGTGCTCACACCCAGGCTGCCTCGCCCTTGGCGGCCAGTTCTTGCAAGACGTCGAGTCGTGCGCAGCGGACCACGTGGCCGTCGCCAGCCTGCTGCAGGCGCATGTCGCCATCGCGAAAGGCAGCGGCATGGTGTGGGAAGCGCCGGATCATGCGTGCGGCCGAGGGCGGCTCCAAGGGACTGGGCGGCTCACCGGGCAACACGATGCGCTTGCCACGTCGCAAACCGGGCACTGCCGACAACAGCGCTTGGGTATAGGGGTGCAGCGGATGTTCGAACAGCCTCTGCACCGGACCCATCTCTACGATCTCGCCGAGGTACATCACGGCCACGCGCGTACACAGATGCGCGACCACATTGAGGTCATGAGAAATAAACAGATACGCGAGATTGCGTTCGCGCTGCACATCACTGAGCAGGTTCAACACCTGCGCCTGCACTGACACGTCCAGCGCGGACACCGCTTCGTCACAGACGATCAGGCGTGGTTCGACACTCAGGGCGCGAGCAATGCCGATACGCTGACGTTGACCGCCCGAGAATTGATGCGGCCAGCGATCGAGATCGCTGCGTTCGAGGCCGACCCGTTCCAACAGAGCGACGGCGTGGTCACGCGCGTCATCGGCGCTGCACAGGCCATGCACGACCAGCGGTTCGGTCAGAATATCGCCGACCGTCATGCGCGGATTGAGGCTACCGTAAGGATCTTGAAAAATCATCTGCAGGTGCCGCCGCTGCTGACGCAAGGCACCGGCAGACAGGCTCATCAGATCGACGCCATCGACCAGAATCGATCCCGCCGTGGGCTCGATCAGACGCAGGAGACAGCGTCCTGCGGTCGTCTTGCCGCAACCGGATTCGCCCACCAAGCCCACGGCTTCACCGGCGGCTAGGTCGAGATCCAGCCCCTCGACGGCATGCACATATCCAGCCACCTGGGCGAGGACGCCCTTGTGCAGGGGGAAGCGCTTCACCAGACCGCGGACCGACAGCAGCATGGCGGGAGTGTCGCCCGCTGAGGCCGGGGCGCCAGTCAGGATCACCAGGACCACAAACCGGTGAGCGGTCTTTCGCTGCAGCTCGGCCAGGCCGATAAGGCCGTGCAACAGCGTCAGATGGAGCGCTTCCGCAAGGCGGACGCGGATGATGATGCGCGCGTGGCCAAGATGCTGGCTGAGGGTTGCGAGTGCTGCGGAGCGGCCCACCCTGGGCCGTTCCGGAGTGCTCCCCATGACCGACTGGCTTCCCGCTCCCGCCCGCTACGCGGGCATGACCTATCGCCGCACGGGCCGCAGCGGCTTGATGTTGCCGGCGATTTCGCTCGGCCTGTGGCACAACTTCGGCGGGGTCGACAGTTTCGAAAATGGTCGGGCGTTGGTGCGCGCCGCCATCGATCGCGGCATCACCCATCTGGATCTCGCCAACAATTATGGTCCGCCGCCCGGATCAGCCGAAGAAACCCTTGGTCGTATCCTGCGCGATGACCTGCGCGCGCACCGTGACGAGTTGGTGATCTCCAGCAAGGCGGGTTATCGCATGTGGCCAGGGCCGTATGGCGAATGGGGATCGCGGAAATATCTGGTGCAGAGCTGCGAACAGAGCCTGCGTCGACTCGGTATCGACCACGTCGACATCTTCTATCACCACCGCCCGGACCCCGACACGCCGCTGGAAGAGACCATGGGCGCGCTCGATCATCTCGTACGCTCGGGCAAGGCGCTCTATGCCGGTATCTCGAATTATCCCGCCGATCGTGCACGGGAAGCTATTCACATTTTGCGCCGACTGGGTACGCCCTGCCTGATCCATCAGCCGAGCTACAGCATGTTCAATCGCTGGGTCGAGGGCGGCCTGCTCGACGTGCTCGGCGAAGAAGGCGTGGGCTGCATCGTGTTCTCACCGCTCGCCCAGGGCATGCTCACGGACCGCTATCTCGCGGGTATTCCCAGCGACTCGCGCGCGGCCAAGGCCCATGGCTATCTCAAGCCCGAGCAGGTCGATGAAGCCAAGATGGCCAAGGTGCGTTCACTCGCGGCCATCGCCGCTGAACGCGGCCAGACCATGGCCCAGCTCGCTCTCGCCTGGGTTTTGCGTCATGCGACGGTGACCTCAGCCCTGATCGGCGCGAGCAAGGTCGCACAAATCGACGACGCCGTCGGCTGCCTCGACAAGCTGTTGCTGTCGCCCGAAGAACAGCAGCGCATCGAGGCGATTCTGCGGTAAACGGTTATCGCTCGCCCCAGATGGCGCGTGGTGGGCGTCCCGCACAGGGCGTCAGCGGCGCTTTGCCGTCATCGCTGCGCGTGGCGGCTTGATCACGGTGGGCATCGACGCGGGGGCGCCACGGGGTGAGGTCGATGGTACCCGAGAGGTCGTGGCATTGGTGCGGATCGGTGGTGAGGTCGAAGCACTGCTCCTCACCGGTGGCGGTCCAGCGGATGTAGGCGTGGCGCTCGGTCAGGCAGTAGCGGTGATGCTGGGATCCGGTCCAACGACATTCGCCGTGGAAAGCGGCGCGGCCAAGGGCTTCGCCGCGCATGACGCCGACCAGGGATTGGCCGTCATGGGCACCGAGATGAGTCGCTGCTGGCACGCCAGCGAGATCCAGGCACGTGGGTAGAATGTCCTCCAAGCCAACGAGATCGTCGCTGATATGTCGAGTTTGGGTGGCACCGCGCCAGGGCGCGATGATCAACGGAATGTGGATGCCACCTTGATAGGGAGTGTGTTTGCGAAAGAGATGATGTTCGCCGAGTTGCTCGCCATGGTCCGCAGTGAAAATAATCCACGTTGGACGTTCACGGTCGAACATCCGGCTGTTGCTCCAGCGATCGAACAGATACTGGAGCTGATCGTCGAGATGATTGATCAGTCCAAAGTAGCCGGCGGCGTGTTCGCGCATCTCGCGCAGCGAGAAAGGGCCCCGCTGGGCATCAATATGCAGGCCGGGTTGCGGTGTGCGCTCGCCGACCCAATCACCAATGGTGGGGGTCCAACTGGTGTCGCGGTAGCGGTCATAATAACATTGCGGCGGAATGGCAGGCTGGTGCGGAGCCCAGAAACTCAGTTGGAGAAAAAACGGCACGGTCGGATCACGGGTGGTCTCCAGGAAACGCGCACCTTCGCGGGTTACCCAGTTGGTGTGATGTTGCCATTCCGGCTCGCTCCAGGGGCGCGCGGTGCGGCCGTTCGACATGATGCCTTGATAGAGGGTGTGGGGCGCATCGCTGACGCTGTGGAACCAGTCGGCGTAATCGTTGCGCCGCTGATGGACCGACTGCCGACGATCGTTCGGCGTTTCCGATTGAATGAGATGATCGAAGCCGAGGCGGTGTCCAGGTTCCGAGACATGGAATTTTCCGATGAGCTGGGTGTGATAACCCGCCTCGCGTAGCAGGCCGGGTAACGTCGCAGCTGGCGTAAAGCGCTGGCCCTCGGCGTTGTGGTTCAACCCATGGCTGGCCGGGTGCAGGCCGGAAAGCAAGCTGCGGCGCGCCGGAATGCACACCGGGCACGAGGTCGTGGCGCGGCGGAAATACACCCCGCGCGTGGCGAGATGATCGAGCCAGGGCGTGCGCAGTTCTGGGTGACCGGCGATGCCGAGGCAGTCGCCGCGAAATTGGTCGGCCGTGATGAGGATGATGTTGGGGTGCATGCCGTGAGCATGGCGGGCGAGCGCAATCGGGAATGGATCGCAGTGCCCGTTGTGTACTATCTGCCAACATGGACCCTGCCGATCTCCAGATCCTTTTCGCCGCCAGGATCCCACGCCAGCTCAGCGTCAACGATAAGTTTTATCGCGACTTTTCGGCGATTCATGTGGTCTTTGACGCGCGGGTGTCGCTCACCATCGGCGCCCAACACTATGATCTTGTGGGTGATTGGCTGTGGACCGGATTTCCCGGCCCACGCATCCGCTCGGCGCCGGTCGGAGCGCTGCCCGCCTTGCATTGGCGCATGGCGCTCAGTGGCGATCAGGTGCATCGCTGGGAGCGAGAGGGTTTGTGGCCGCACGAGCCATTGCCGGTGCACGACCGCGCTGCCATAGCTCGGTGCGCGGACCAAGTGGTGGCATCCTTGGTCGGCGATGATGCTTTGGCCACGCGTTTGCGCGCGAACGCGGTCGAAGGTCTGTTCTTGGAGGTGTGGCGGCAGCAGCGCGCCGCTGTTCCTCTGCCGAGTTGGATGCTCGAATTGCAACAACGCCTACGCCGTCAGTGGCGCGAAACTCCAGACTATGCGGCGCTCGCCAAGCGCTGGCATATGCCGCTCCATCGCTTGCGGCGTGAATTTCACCGGGCTACTGGTGAGCCGATCCACCTTTGGTTCCTGCGCCAGCGTATCGAAGAAGCGAAGCTGCTGCTGTTGCGCGACGATCGCACGCTGGAGGCCATCGCGACCGCCTGTGGCTACGCGGATCGCGGCTTTTTCACCCGGCAATTCACGCGCTTCGTGGGCATGAGTCCGGCGCGATTCCGACGCGCAGCCTATGCGTGAGACGCGACCTCAGGACGACAGCGTTGGACCACCCGCGGCGACGAGGGCGGCGAGCATCGCTTGCACGCGTTGCGGATGATCAGCGACCAGATTACGGGTTTCGCGTACGTCGTTGGCAAGGTCGTATAATTGCAGCTGTGGCAGGTGCTCGGCATCAGCCTCACGCAGGCTCCAGCCGCCGGATCCGCGGCAGCCGATCAGTTTCCACAGGCCATCGCGTACCGCGAAACGGCCGTCGATGGAATGATGGATGGCATGCTGGCGAATGGTGGCCTGGGGATCCGTGAACAGCGGACTGCAATCGACCGCGTCCTCAGCAGCCCCCGCAGGTAGCGTGGTATTCGCGATCGTCGCCGCCATCGGCACCAGATCGTTCAAGGTCACCAGCGCATCGCAGACCGTGCCGGCGCGGATGCCGCGCGGCCAGCGGATGCACAGCGGCACGCGATGGCCGCCGTCCCAGGCATCGGATTTTTGCCCGCGATAATGGGCATTGCAGGCGTGGCCGTACGCAGCTTCCAAGCCTAATGGTTCGCTATGTGCGCCGTTATCGGAACTGAGCACGACGATGGTGTCATCCAGCAAGCCGTTGCGCTCCAGCGCGGCGAGTATGCGCCCAATGCTCCAGTCATGTTCGACCACGAAGTCGCCATAGACACCGGCTTGGCTGGTGCCCTGGAACGGCGCACGCGGTACATGCGGCGTATGCGGACTGGGCTGCGGCAGATACAGGAAAAAAGGCTGCTCGGGCGTGCTCCGCGCATGCTGGTCGATCAGTGCTTCGGCATGCGTGGTGAGTTCCAGCAGACACGTTTCGTGCGTGAAGCCCGGTGCGCGTGGGCCACCGCGCCAGAAGGCCGGGCGCTCAGAATCTTCCGCGCGTGCGGTCGGTGCTTCGAGCACCTGGCCATTGGCGAGATAGACATACGGCGCCATGTCGAGGCTTGCCGGAATGATATAGCTGTGGTCGAAGCCGAGATCATTCGGACCGTGCCACAAGGGGCGCGCGTAGTCGATGCGTTCGACATCGACGGCGGTGGTGGGATCGCTGAGCGTCGCAACGCCCTGTTCATGCCAGCCCAGGCCGAGGTGCCATTTGCCCACGCACCAGGTGCGGTAACCAGCGTTGCGCAGCATGCTCGCAATCGTTGGTCGCTCGGCTTCGATCAGTGGGCGGTCGCCGCCATAGAGCACGCCGTCCTTCAAGCGCGTACGCCAGCAATTGCGGCCGGTGAGAATGCTGTAGCGGCTCGGCGTGCACACGGCGGAACTGCTGTGTGCATCGGTGAAGCGACAGCCTTCGCGCGCGATGCGATCCATGTGCGGAGTGGGAATGCGGCTGTCGGGATTGTAGGCCCCGACATCGCCGATGCCGAGATCGTCGGCGAAGAGAATGACCAGATTGGGACGACGTGCGGGCATGGGCGCAGGATATGGCGCTGTTCGCAGAGAAAAAGCGGGCGTGAGTTACATCGGCGATACGCCACCGCTTTGTACCGCCACCGGGTGAGCCGGTACGGCCGGCAACATGGCAAGGCTCGACGTGGTCGGGTCAGGGTCTACAACCAGCGCCGCATGCGGACGCTGCTGGTGATGGTTCTGATGACGGCGGTGTGGGCCGAGGATGCGCTGTTGGTGCGTCACCCCACGCGTCTGCGTCTCTCTGGTGAGGTCGTCGATTTGGCCGGC
This sequence comes from uncultured candidatus Brocadiaceae bacterium, assembly GCA_964415495.1. Taxonomy (GTDB): domain Bacteria; phylum Planctomycetota; class UBA11346; order UBA11346; family UBA11346; genus CAYQAQ01. Next base: position 12,970 of record CAYQAQ010000037.1, read on the forward strand.
GGTGAACGCATGGGGCTGGCCGGCATCGGCTATGATGCGCTGGCACCGTGCTCGTGGCTCCCGGGGGCGTGGGTCGGCATCGCAGGCTATGGTGCCGCCAGCGGCGATCGTGGCGGCTTGTTCACCCTCGGTATTTCGGCTGGTTGGCGTCACC
>CAYQAQ010000038.1:0-13101 GCA_964415495.1 uncultured candidatus Brocadiaceae bacterium
CCGCCTGCGATGATCGCTGGCACGTGCAAGGCGAGCAGATCCATGGGCCGGCGCACCAAACTCCTCAGCATCAGCAGGATGCCGAACAGACCGAGCGGCAGTGAGCGCAACAAGTCAGCGTGGATGCCCTCGAGATTATCGCGGAAATGGCGGTGGCTGCCGATGGCCTCGATGCGCACCCCGCGCTCAGCGGCTGCGGCTACCGCGGTATCTACTGCGTCCATGAGTGCGCTGGTGCGCACGCGGTCGTCCGGAGCAAAAGCGACTTCGGTGAGCAGCAGGTGGTGGTGGCCATCGCCATGCGGAATAATGCCGCGATCACTGGCGGCTCCGGCGAGGTGTTCGCGCAGCGGCGCCAGCACCCGCGCCGCAAGGCCCAGCACATCGCCCTGTGCTGCCGTAGCCGTCATGTGATCGACGGGATCGCTGGCGCGCGTGCGGAGCGCAGCGAGATGCGCGTCGAGCCCGGCACCGGCGAGACGCGCAGTGGTGGCTTCCAGATCCGCAGTGGTCAGCAAGGCCGGCAAATGGTCGTAGAGCACCTGCTCCAAGCGTCCCATCGCTTCGGCCCCACCCGCACCCAGGGCCTGCGCACCGAAGGGTGCCAGGATGTCGCCCAGGGCGCGCAGTTCGCCCGGCGCATCGCCAGATGCGGTAATGGCGATGGCTTCGAAAGCGAGGAGCTGCGCGGCGCGCTGGGTCGCGAAGAAGCGCACTTCGCGCCCGAGTTCACTGTCGTCATCGGGCAGCAGCGCGGCGAGCGTGCTGCCGAAATCGGCGCGCGCGGCGATCACTGCGCAGGCGACGGCGATGAAAGCCCAGATCACCAGGCGCGGCATACGACGCATGCTCAGAGGCCGGCGAAGCGCGCAGCGTCGAGAGCCAGGCCCGTCTCGGCGGCGGCGAAACGATAGTGGGTGCGGTCGCCGCCAGCGGCGATCAGTTCCAGCGAGCGCGGAGCGGTGAGGTCGTCATCGAAGACGATGACGAGGCGTTCGACGAAACGCGACAGCGCCCCATCGCGCGGTGTCAGGGTCAAAGTGTTCTCGGCGGCGGTGATGGTGAACAGATCTTCGACCGTGCTCCAGTCGCCGCTGATCAGCGCGCGCATTTGCGCACGCAGTGCGGTCAGATTTGGATCGCGGTCGAGTCCGGTTTCTTCGCGGCCATCTGCGCCCCATTTGCGCAGTCGGCCATCCGCGAAGACGAACACGGCGCGATCGGTGAACTCCCAGCGCAGGCGCTCACCGGTGCGATCGATGTCGATGACGCCCGGCGTGGTGATGGTTTCATCGAAGAGCGCGAGGTGCTTCTCTTGCACAAAGGCCAGTCGCATGGTCGCGGTGGCGCTGGCTGCGGCGTGCAGGCGCTCGGTCAACGTCGCCGCCGAGGCCGCAGTCACTATCAACAGCAGGAAGAGGGAGCGCATAATCGGCATCATGGCAGGTTCGCATGAGCGTCCGATGAAACCGTGGTGACACCAGTGCCATCGGCGGTGACCATGAGCGCCGCACTGGCGCAGGGAAGGTTCGGAAGCGCGCTGGCGAGCGCCGCGACCGTCGCGCTGCGATCCCCGACGCGTCCCGGTTCATGTCCATCGTGCCCAAGGATGATGGAGCCCGGTTGCGCCGCTCGCAGCAGATGCTCAGCGATACGTTCGCTCTCAGGCTTGCGCGTATCCCAGATGCGCTGCGTCCAGGTGACGCAGATCAGGCCGAGTTGATCGAAGGCATCAGCAACTTGCGGACTGCGTAAGCCAACCGGTGGCCGCACTAAACGGGGCGGTGGTGCGCCGGTGGCATCGGCGATGGCGTCAGCGCAGGCGCTCAGATCGGCGCGCACGCGGTGACGTGGCAGCACATTGAACCAGCGCGTGTGGCGATGGGAATGCAGGCCGATGCGGTGGCCTTCGGCCAGCATGCGGCGCATCAGCGCCCCGTGCGCGGCGGCATGCACGCCGATGACGAAGAAGGTGGCGCGTTGCCCATGCTGCGCGAGCAGGTCGAGGATGCGCGGCGTGTACTCGGGATGCGGTCCATCATCGAAGGTCAACGCGCAGCTGGTGGCATCGCGCGGCAGCCGCCAATGGCTGCGCAGATACCAGGACGCGTGCGGATGCATCGACGCCCATGCGTGCAAGCCGACGATGCCGACGCTGAGTCCTGCCAAGGCCGCCCACGAACCGGTGGCCGCCAAACTCACGTGGGCCCCCATCAAAGGCGCATCGACCCATAAATGGCGGCGAAACCAGGGTAAGGGACGTCCCGGCAGCGCCGCCCCAGCATCGTTCATGGTTGCGGACCTGCCGCCCACGGAGCCAAGCGCCAACGGGCGCAGCGTCCGTCTTCGGCTTCGGCTGCGACCAATGGTCGTGACGACGTCCACAGCTCGGCGTCGATCTGCGCCAGTGCCGCACACGGCCACCACTGGTGGAGTTGCACGCCGACTGAGCGCCGTTCGCCGGGCCACGCTGCGAGTAAGGCTTCATCGCCGGCAGTTAATGCGCCGGCATCGAGTTGTAGGGTGTGCTTGGCGTCCGAGTTGTCAGCGGGTGCGATTGTCCGTCCGCGTCCCGCGCCGGTGGTCAACAGCAAGGCAACGACGCCATCGCCGATCGGCCAGGGTGCCTGGGTGAGCTCTGCCACGACCGTGCGGCTCCACGCATTGTGACGATCGCCGATCAGCGCCAGCACGGCCGGCGCGCGTTGGCTTGCCAACATCAGGGCCGCCCAGCGCAGTGCCGCGTGGGTGCCCTGTTGGCCCTGACTGAGCGTCGAACACGGACCATGCAGGCCGAGCAATTCGCCAAGATTGCCAGCGCAGGCATTGTGCACCGAACTGGTGAAGGGCGTGGGACTGGCACCCGCATCGCCATGGCTCGCAATGCTGGTGCTGAAGCGCCACGTCGCATCGACCGCGCCATAACTGGTCGACACCACCACGGCAGTATCCGCAGCGGGCTGCCAGCCATCTTGCATCAGCAGGTCGACCGCCGCCGACGTGCCGCGCAGCAGCGCATCACTGCGGCGCCGATGGCCGCTCGTGACCCAGGTCGGCCACGCGGGCGGCGTGCCGACGATGCGAGCGAAGTGCGCGGCGCGCATCATGCGACCACCTCGGCACGGCCGAAGCATAGCGCGGCATTGGCACCACCGAAAGCGAGCGTGGTCGAGAGCACGGAACGCAGCGGTGTCGATTCGCAGCGTTGCACCACCGCGACCTCGCTGAGCGGTGTGCCCAGCTCGACGCCGGCGGAAGGCCAGCGACGCTCGTCGCGCAAGGCTAAACACGCTGCGACCGCTTCGATCGCGGCGCACGCACCGAGTGTGTGGCCATAGGTGCGTTTGCACGAGGCGGTGGGCACGGCCCCGAAGCGGCGCGCCAGGATTTTCACTTCGTTGCCATCGTTGTCGGTGGTGCCGGTGCCATGGGCGCTGACATAATCGATAGTATCGTTGCCGAGTCCGGCATCCGTGAGGCAATCAGCGATGCAGCGATCCAGATGCGCTCCGCTGGGATCGGGCGCGGTGGCGTGATACCCATCGGCGCGCATGCCCCAGCCGAGCAAGCTGGCGATGGGCGTCGCGCCGCGCGCGCGCGCATGGGCGGGATCTTCCAACAGCAACGCAGCGGCGCCTTCGCCGAGACTCATGCCGCGCCGTTCGTGCGTCAGTGGCCGCGTGCCGGCGGGATCGATTAGCATCAGTGCGTGAAAGCCAGCCATGGTGACGCGGGTCAGGGCATCGGCCCCAATCACCAACACGCAGGGGGCCAACCCAGCGCGAATCCACATCGCGGCTTCGGCGATGGCGTAGGCAGCTGACGCGCAGGCGACGCTGTGCGTGCTGCGTTCGCCACCGCAGTGCAGACCATGGGCTACCGCATGGGTGAGGCGATGTGATTGTTGATGGCGATACGCTGGTGCAGCCGCCTGCGGGTCGTGCAGAAAAGAGGCTTCGCTTTCCGGCAATCCCGCGGTGCAGGAGCCCACGATGACGGCGCAATTCCCGCGGGCGTGGGGCGCGAGACCGGCGTGGGCCAACGCATCTTTGCCAACCGCCAGGGCGAGCGACGCGGTGCGTCCGGTGCTGGGTGGCAGCGCGGCGGTGACGCGACCAATCGGTAAGGTGGCGGCCAGCGGCAGGGTCGCATCGTCGCAGGTGCGCAAACCGCACTGACCGGTGGCGAGAGCCGCGCGTTGCGCGTCCAGGCCGCGCCCCGGTGCACCCATGGCGGCCAGTCCGGTGATGGCGATGGGCTGCGCCATCACGGTGCCGTGGCTACCGCCTGGGTCTGCTCGACCAGGGTCGCAATGCGCTCCAAGGCGGGAGCCTGCACGCCGTGCGTCCGCGCGGCGGTCAGGAGCGGCAGCAGGATAGCCGGGAGCTCGCCCGGATGCTTGAGTACCGACGGACGATGCGCGCCGACCGCGGCGAAGAACGCTGCGGCACGTTCGGGCAGATCGCGGTTCACCGCGATGCCCGCGGCGTGCGCGATGGCGACACCTTCGTGCGTGGCGGCCATGGTCAGCTCGCGCCACGGTGCGTGGGCCCAGACACCGGCCATACGCAGTCCCGTGGCCAAGCACAGCGGGCCGACCGTGGCATTGAGAATGGCTTTCTCCCATTGCGCTGGGCGCAGATCGGCGACTTCGTCAACGATCAGCCCGGCCCTCCGCCACGCGGTGAGCACGGGCTGCCAGCGGGGCGATGGGGTGGTCAGTACCAGGCGAGGGGTCAGTCCGTGAGCGACGACGGTGCCTTTCGGGTCCAGATCGACGGCAAAGAAGCACACCGCCACGGCGTGCGTCTGGCCAAGGCCGTTTTGCGCTGCGAGCACATCTGTGCCAAGATCCGCGCGCAGCGCGACATCGCAGCGGGTAGCGGCGAGGACTGGGCCAGTGGGTACCGCAACGCGCTGCGGTTGCCAGGTAGCCGGACCGCTGGGCAGGCGGGCGCGCAGCGCCGCCGGGTGACCGCTCGGGCCGGGTATGTAGGTGCGCGCCCCGGCGGCGATGCCGAGGTACGAACCAACGAGTCCAGGTCCAAGGATGGTGCAGGCCATGGGCAGGACGGCAGCATATGACAGCCCCCCAGGGGACAAGCCGGGCTCCTGGGTAGCTGACGCGTCGTGGACGCGTACCGTGTCCCGCCCATGACCGATCCTGGGCCCGTCACACCGCATCGTTGGGATGGACGCACCTTGGGTGGCGTGTGGCTGTTCAAGACCTGCATCGCCCTGCTGCCCTGGGCCGGCGTTACCGGTGCGCGCATCGGCAGCTATGTCATCGCTACCGGTTTCGTGCTCGCGGGCGGACGCTACCAATTCGGCAGCTTGATCTATTGGCGTCGCGTTGCTCCGCGCGCTGGCACCATCGTCCACTGGATGCGCACGTGGCGACGCTATGCCAGCTTTGGGCGTATCTTGTGTGATCGATTGCTCGCCCATCTGCGCATGGACAAGTACACCTTCGTCTACAGCGATGGCGATCTCCTGCGGCGCACGGTCACCAGTGGCAAAGGCACCATCTTGCTCGCAGCGCACCTCGGCAATTGGGAGCTCTCTGGGCTTCGCCTGACCAAAATGGCGACCGGAAAGGTCAATTTAGTCATGGTACGGAACGACGATTCGTACATGCAACAGTTCGTTGATGCGCGTCTGAAGACCAGCGGCGTCCAGGTCATTGACCCGCGCGATCCGCTCGGCACGTCGCTCGCCATTCATGGTGCCCTGCAACGTGGTGAAGTCGTGTGCATGCTTGGCGATCGCGTTTTCGGAGGACAGCCTTCGTGCCGGGTGCAATTCTTCGGCCGCTCCGCCCGTTTTCCGCTCGGACCGTTCCACGCCGCCGCCATCACCGGCGCACCAATCGTGGTCTGCTTCCTGATGCAGGAAGGCGATCGCGAATACCACCTGCACATTGATCAGCCGATCCTCATCAACGCACCTCGCCGAGGTCCGCAGCGGCGCGCGGCGCTAGAAGCCGCTGCGCAAGCCTGGGCGACGCGCTTGGAGCACCAAGTACGGCGCTATCCGATGCAGTGGCATAACTTTTTTGATTTTTGGGAGTAAATTGAGGCGCGCTATGCGGGATGACCACCGCACACGTTGTAGGTCTTCGTTCATTCCGGGATCGCCACTCTCCTGAGTGGCCAGCGATGCACGCCACTCAGGAGAGTGGCGATCCCGGGACAGATCGTGCGATACGTGTCCGGGCATCGTCGGTTAGCCCAGCAAACCGCCCTCGCCTGTCACTCCCGGCAGATCACAGCGTCCATGTAATTTTCCACCCGGCCACACCGCACGCGCCGTGAACGCCGGATCGAGCCATAGATTACCGGTGGCCGTGACCATCAGGTCCTTCTCCGGCACGGTGCTGACGAACAGATCAAGCGCACCCGGCTTAGCGAACGTACAGCCTGAGAGCATGAGCGCCGTAGGGCCGGGCGCACACCCGCTTTTCGCACCGACAAAGCGGATGGCGTTGTCGCGCAGGGTCGAGTTGACCACCATGAGCTGGTCGATGGGCGTGCCGATGGCGAGAAAATTCGTCGGCTGATCGTAGAGTACGCGAATGCCTGCAAACGTCAGGCCTTCTTGGCGAGGAATGCGGGCACCCGGATAATACGAGCGACTGAAATGGTCATTGTCGAAGTGGACCGAAAAGGCCGTGCGCGGTTTCGATAAATGAATATCACGGAAGGTCACGTTGCGGACTCCGGCGGTATCAAAGGTATCTTCCTGCACCATGACCCATGGAATGCCGTCGAGGGTGACCGTGCCGCGCGCATGCGTCGGGCGAGTGGTCGAAATCCATTGCCTGTGATCGGGATCGGCGCGCACGCGATACAGACGGCCCTCACTGATCACGGTGTCAGACTTGCGCACGGACATCCCTGACTGCCAGGGAATCCATGCACCAGCCAAGATGCGCGCGAAGAACCCAACGCTGGGATCTTCAAAGCAGTCATAGCAATTCTCGATGAGTCCGCCCTCGATCCAACCCAGCTCGGGATTGCTGGTATCGTAATCGTGCGCATTCAAGGCGATGGCATCATCGTAACAGCGGAACACGCCATTGCGGATAGTGAAGCGCTCGCCGCGTCCGAGATGGATGCCGTCTTTTTTGCCGGCGATGATGACATCGTCGATCAGCAGATCACTAAACGTACAGATATGGATGGCGAACTGCATCTTTCCCAAATCGTGGCAACGGAAGCGATGGATCGCGACATCGCGCACGCGCAGCAGGGCAAGCTGGCCACGTAGACCGAAGACCTGCCAATCGCAATGATCAAGACCGGCGACCTCGATGTGGAGACCGTCGATAATGATGTCGCTATCCCAACTGCCATCGAGCGCCCCGCGATTGAGCAGCACATGGCTGAATGGCGTCGGCGACGCGACCTTGCGCAGCCGTACACCCGTGCCGCACATCAGCCGCGTACCGCTGCCGATCAACACCGTCGCTGAGATCGGATAGGTCCCCGGTCGATCAATGACCACCGTGCCGCCGTGATCCAAAGCGGCCTGCAAGGCTTGGGCGTTGCGGTGGCCATCCTGGTCCGGCAGGAAACCGAGGGCATGGGCATCGATAGGCATGGCGCGCCATCGTGGCGGGGATCGTACCAGGGCAACAACTGGCTACGTCGACACTTAGGGCTGGATCGTGGCATTTCCCAGGTTTTATTCCTCGCGTACCCCGATGCCGACCTCTGAAACCCCTGTTCGTCGTCATAATGCACGCTGTCGTGCGGTCGGCGATCGCTGAGCCACACGATCGGCAAACGGCAGTCGCGCAGCGCCTGGCGCATCGCAGTGGATTCCGGCGAGGTGTACAAAATCATCAAGCCATCTCCCGATAAACTGCGCAGTGAGCTCCACACCTCGCTCTCGCGTTCATTGAGGACGCGATAGACGGTGCGGGTGGTCACGTCCATTTCGGTGGCGATGGTCGCCATGATGTCGTGCGCGCTGCGCGGTGTGGTCGCCCTAGCTGGGCGATTCTGGGCGTGGCCTGGGGCGATCAACGGTGCCCTCACGGCTCGCTCAGGGCATGAGGTAGATCGCCACTTCATCAAGCAGCGGCCACGCCTCGTCGGCCAAGCGCACGCGGTCATCATCGACCTGGATCAGGCCCTCGGCGGCGAGCGCCGCCAGGCGCGGACGGTAGCGGGCGGGATCATCGCCCAGTGCGTCCACGCGCGCGATAGCCAACCCGGAGGCGAGCCGTAAACCCAGCATCCATGCTTCGCGCAGCTGATCATCAGCGGTCAACACTTCCTGCTGCCACGTCGCATCCTGACCGGCGGTGATCGCGGCGATGTAGCGCGCCGGATGCTTCTCACGCGTGCGGCGCACCCCGGCGACCGTGCTCACCGCGCCGGCGCCAGCGGCGTGATACTCGCGGCCATGCCAATACGCCAGATTGTGCCGTGATTCCTGGCCGACGCGGGCGAAGTTGCTGGTTTCGTAGCGCGCCAAACCGCGACGCTGGAGGTGATCACTGACGCGCAGCAGCAGCGCGCGCGAACGTTCGGGGGCGATCTCGTGCAATTCACCGCGCGTGCGGCGGGCGTGGAACTCGGTGCCCGGCTCATAGGTCAGGTGATAGACCGACGCATGTTCGAGGTCGTGACGATCGTAGAGCGCGAGATCCGCATCGACCTCGGCGTCGGTCTGCTGTTGCAACCCGACCATGAGATCGGCGCTCACGCGTGCGACCGTGGCCCGGGCGAGCGCGATGGCGCGTTCGGCCTCTGACGACGAGTGCACGCGGCCGAGCGCGCGCAGATGGTGGTCGTGCGTCGACTGGACGCCGAGCGAGATGCGGTTGACGCCATGCGCGGCGAGGACGCGAAACGTCGTCGCGTCGGCGGAGCCGGGGTTGGCCTCACAGGTGACCTCGGCGTCGGCGGTCAGCTGGATGTGCTGACGGAGCCCCGCGAGCAGGCGTTCCAGTAGGGGGGGCGCGAGCAGGGTTGGGGTGCCGCCGCCGATGAAAACGGTCGCATACGGACCGGTGGGCAGGGTGCGGATCTCGGTCAGGAGGGCCTCGACATAGGCCGCATGCTCGTCGTCGCGCCCGGCGATCGAGTTGAAATCGCAGTAGGGGCACTTGGCCACGCAGTAGGGGACATGCAAATACAGGTGCACCGGGGGCAGTCTCGCGCGCGCTGGGGCAGGTCCAGTCGTTGGAGCCTTGAGGGGATGCGCAGGTGCCCTATGGTATCACTGCGCATGGCTTCCTTCAATTGGTCTATGGCAGCCATTGGCTACCCACCCCATCGACGCAGCGTGGCCGCCGTGGTCGGCGTCAGCCATATGAGCACGCACGATGTGCTGTCTTTGGCCGATCATCTCGGCCTGTCGCGCGGCTGGTTGCAGGCCGAAGGCAATCAGCCGCAGCTCGATGCGCTGCGCGCGAGCCGGCCGGTGGCAGTGGATCTGCCGGGTCTGCTCGCGGATCGCCGCGTCGTCATGACCGATGGCCTCGCCAGCGGCAGCCTGATCTATGCGGCCGTGGCCGATGCTGGCGACCCGCCCACCGATCGGCCGCTGACCGATTGGGCCGCTGAAGCTGGGCGACCGTGGGTCGAGGTGGTCGACAACGAATTGGCGTATTGGGGCGGCTTGACCGCGGCGCAGGTCGAAACCGTGCTCGCATGGTTCTTGGCGCAACGCCCGCTGGCCTGCGATTGGCGCTCCGTGCGTTTTGCCCTCGGCGTCAGCGAACGCCTGCGCCACATCTTGTTTACGCATGGATGGCTGCGCAATCTGGCCCTGGTCCACACCGGCCGCAAACCCGTGGTCGAATTGTGGGCCGGCGCTCATGCCAACAGTCTGCTTGATCACAGCGGCGTGCTCGAACCATCGATGGTCAGCCAGGGAGTGCGGCTGACCTTGCACGATGGGACCTGGAACCTGAGCGAATTGACCGGCCGCTGTCCGCTGTCGGACGATACGGCCAAAATGGGGCGCTGAGGCGTAGCCGATGGAATTGAGCCGTAGCACCGTCGTCCTCTTCGTTTTTCTGATGATCATCGCCCTGGGCGCCATTGTGGTGGCCCAGCAGTTCCGCCGTTCCCTGACTACGCCCGCGGGATTGCGCGTGCTCAGCGAGCAGCGCCTGCGCAATCTGCATGCCGCCGTGCACGCCTATCGTGATCAGCACGGGATCTGGCCCGATTCGCGGCTGAGTCTGTTGCGCGATCGTCGACTCGGCCTCCCGGCCGCGGCGGGCATCGGCTATCGTCCGCCGGAACCCGATGCTGTTGACACGGTCGTGATTTTCTGGCGTGAGCACGTGCTGCCGGGAGCCAAAGCAGGCGACGCCTGGGCGGGACCCGACCAACCGGCGCCGCGCGATATTCCCGCGATCGGCCATGCGATCACGCTCGCAGGCACTCTGCAAGAGATCCCAGCGGCGGAATTCCCGCAGCTGCTGGCAGCCTGGACGAGCACGGCAGGCGAAGCGTCAGCACCCTGACCCGGAACGCCTCTGGTCGTGGCCGGGGTAGCGCGCACCATGGCCGCTCATGCGACTCATCAGCTTCGGTCCCGTGGGCGCAGAACAGCCCGGCATTCTTCTCGCAGACGGCATCGTCCCCGTCTCCGCTCTTGGCCCGGACTGGCCGCGGACGACGCGAGGGTTGATCACCAGCGGGCGCCTGCACGAAACAGCCGCGCGCGCGACCGGCGTTGCGACGCGCCTCGATCCGGCCGGCGTGCGCTTGGGACCACCCGTGCCGCATGCGGGCAAGATCATTTGCATCGGGCTGAATTACGCCGACCACGCGGCGGAGCAGGGCAAGGAACATCCGGCCGAACCGTTGTTGTTCAGCAAGACCGGCAACACGCTGTCAGGCTGTTGCGATGACATTCCGCATCCGCGCGCGGACGTGTTCCTCGACTACGAGGTCGAATTGGTGGTCTGCATCGGTACGCGCGCGACCGCCGTCACCCCTGAAGAGGCCCTGGACCACGTCGCGGGCTACATGGTCGGCAACGATGTCTCGGCCCGACGCTGGCAACGCAATGACGGCCAGTGGTATCGTGCCAAGAGTTGCGATGGTTTCTTCCCCTGCGGCCCGGCCTTGGTCACGCCTGATGAACTCGGGGCCATCGCCGAGCTGCGGCTGACCACGCACGTGAATGGCACATTGCGCCAGGATGCCACCGCCAGTCTGCTCATCCACGACGTGGCGGCGGTGATCGCGCATATCAGCGCTGACATCACCTTGGAACCTGGCGATCTGATCAGTACCGGCACGCCGTGTGGGGTCGGTGCGTTCCTGAAACCGCCGGTGGCTTTGGCTGCCGGTGACGAAGTCGTCTGTGCGATCAGCGGCTTGGGTGCATTGCGGAATCGCGTCGTCGCCCGATGAGCACGCGGACAGCGGCTAACTCCCAGAAGGCGCGTCCGACGCGCATGATGCTGGTCGCCCTGTGCACCGGCATCGGCCTGTTGTGCGCGGTGCCGGCAACGGCGGCGCTGTTCACCTCGCGAACCACCATGGGCCAGCCTTTAGAAGTCTTCGTCGTCCCCGTTGACGCCGAACAAGCGCAGCTCGCGGTGCTCTACGAATTCGCCACCCCGAATGGGAATTGGTTGGCGTGGACGCAGGGCAATGGCTGGTGGCGTGCCGGTGCCGATCCCGTGTTGCCGCGGGCAGAGGCCGAGCAGCGTGCCACCCGCCTGCGCCAGGAATTCGATTCCCCACGTCGTACCAGCTACCGCGTGCACTATCGTGCGAACGATCCCGGGGGCAGCGCGTTCATCCTGCTTGAGGACGGCGTCGCCTCGTGGGGCCAGAAGATCGGTATCGTGCTGGTCGCGTTCTCCCTCCTGCTCAGCTTGCCCTTGCCCGTGTGGGGTGAGCGCAAACCCGAGCACCGTCGAAAGAGTCGGCCATGACGTCGCGTCGTCGCATCATCATCTCGGTTCTGATCGCCGATGCGATCATCGTCGCCATCGTGGTGGCGTGGCTGATGAATCGCGCACCCATAGCGCCCACAGCACCGCAGGGCTCGGCGCCAGAGTCGGTCGCTGCCGAGCCTGCAGATACTCCGCCATCGGTGGTCGAGGCGCCGACGGTGGTCGAGGACACCGGCCATCTGCCGACCGTCGCCGCCGAACCGATCGAGCGCCACGGCACCTATCGCGGCCAGCCCTTCTGGTTGCGCCTGGCACCCAGTTCGCCGGAATTCGCCGGCAACCGCAAGCTGGAGGTGGTGTTCACGCCGACCGCGCCGTCCGAGGTGGATGGCTCCCTGCTGCATGACAGCCCGATTCTGATCGTCGACGCGCACCTGCGCGTGGTCCAATGGGACAACCGCGACGGTGCCACCGGGGTGTTGCGGCAAACGTCGCCCGACAGCTACCTCGTGGTGCGCGAAAAGAAGGACGTGGAAAACGACCAAATCCAGTTGTTGCGGCGCACGCTCACCGTGCCGCTGGGCTGGCCGCTCGAACTCGCCCCGCTGTTGGCGCTCTTGGCCGAGGGCGACGCCTGGTCCGTGCCAGTCTACGATTTCTGGGGTCCGCGCGTCACCGAAACCTTGACTGCCACGCGCACGGGCGACACGGTCGACATCGCCGGCACCACGCTGCAGCGCAGCGCGCAGGGGCTGACCGGCGGCGACCTGGACGTGGTGCTGTCGACCCCGTGAGCTGGCGGGCGTATCTCGTCCGCTGTGCTGACGGCAGTCTCTACGCTGGCGTCAGCACCGACGTCACCGCTCGTGTGGCGGCCCACAACGCGGGACGCGGCGCTCGTTACACCCGCGCCCGCTGCCCGGTGGCTTTGGCGTGGCGCAGCCCGGCGTTGGACAAGACAGCCGCGCATCGCTTGGAATGGCGACTCAAACAATTATCCGCGCGTGAGAAACGATTAATCGCCGCGCCGCAGTGTGCGGCGCGGCGGCGGTTGGTGCGGGAGGTATTGATCGATCTCAGGATGGCCCGCATTCCGGACAAAGAAATCGTCACGAAGTGACTTCACCGTACCGCCGGCTTAAGCCGGCTCAAACGTCAGCACAACGGCCAAATTCCGCATGCCGGCTCAAGCCGGCGGTACGGGTCGAGAACGGTGGGTGTTG
>CAYQAQ010000039.1:0-13069 GCA_964415495.1 uncultured candidatus Brocadiaceae bacterium
GCCTGCCCGCCGCGGCATCCTGATCAAGCAGGCCCGCGCCGAGCATCACGGTGACAATCAGCGCCAGCTACACCACTCCGTGGGACGGCATCAAGTCTCGCGACCAAAAGAGCTTGACCGGGATCTCCCCGTTACCGAAGTCCTGACCCAAGTTGTCATAGTTTTTTCTGCTCACGCACGCTCGAGAGCGAGAGCAATACCTTGGCCGACGCCGATGCACATCGTAGCGAGCCCGAGTGACGCTTCCCGTTCCTTCAGTTCCATAGCCAGCGACCCGGCAATTCTTGCGCCCGACATACCGAGCGGATGTCCCAACGCGATTGCTCCTCCATTTGGGTTCACGTGCTCGGCGGCATCCTCAAGATTCAGTTGCCGCAGAACAGCGAGTGCCTGGCTGGCGAATGCTTCGTTCAATTCGATCACGTCGAACTTTTGAATATGGATTCCAAGCTGTTTGCAAAGCCGCTTTGTCGCAGCGACCGGCCCGATACCCATCAGTCGGGGGGCAACTCCTGCGGTAGCACCTCCGGCGACCCTCGCGATCGGCGTCAAACCATGTGTCGTTGCGGCGTTTTTTGAGGCGATGAGCAAGGCAGCTGCCCCATCGTTCACGCCTGACGCATTGCCCGCCGTCACCGTTCCATTCGCGCGAAATGGAGTAGGTAGGTTTGCAAGCTTCTCAAGCGTGGTTGCACGAAGGTGTTCGTCTTCGACAATTTCCCGGTCGCCTGTTTTTCTATCCCGCACCATCACCGGAACGATCTCCTGTGCCAGCCGCCCGTTGGCCTGCGCAGCTGCTGCCCGAATCTGAGAGCGAAGTGCAAACTCGTCCTGATCCGCACGGGATATCTTAAACTCTTCGGCAACGTTTTCGGCGGTTTCAGGCATCTGATCGGTTCCATACAGCCGATCCATTAGCGGATTGACGAAACGCCAGCCGATCGTCGTATCGTGGATCTCAGCAGCGCGAGAAAAGGCGGATATCGGTTTGGAAAGAACGAAGGGCGCCCGCGACATGCTTTCCACACCACCCGCGATGACAACTTCGCAAGCACCGGTCTGTACGGCTCGCGCTGAATAGAGGATTGCGTCGAGGCCTGAACCGCATAGCCGGTTGATCGTCGTACCAGGAACTGTGTCTGGAACGCCAGCCAGCAAGCCCGCCATCCGAGCGACATTGCGATTGTCCTCTCCCGCCTGGTTCGCGCAACCCAGGACAATTTCGTCGACTGCCGCAGGATCGAGATGACTGACCTTCGCCAACAGTCCCTGCAATGCAACTGCAGCCAGATCGTCCGGGCGTATCGACGACAGCGCGCCGCCGTAGCGGCCTATCGGCGTCCGGACGTAAGCGCAAATATAGGCATCTTGCATCATCCTTTAGGCACCTCACCTTTTTGGGCGGCGCGCAAGATTGAGACGATGTCTTCGCGACCGAATGGACGCGGGTTCCAATATGGACTTTGCATGGCTACATCCGCCGCAGTTCCGATGTCGCCTTCGGAAAACCCGAAATCCGATAGGGCGAGCGGAGCACCGAGTTCTGCGGCGAGATCGAACAGGGCCCGCCCGGGCAAGGTGCCGCCAAGCGCACGCGTGACGGCCGAAAGCGACCCGTCTTGGCCGTTGAACGCTGCGGCATGAGGTAGAATGATCGTGTGCGTGGCCGCGTGTGGCAGGTCGAATGTTCCGCCAAGAACGTGGCAAAGCTTGTGATGAAGCGCCATGGAGACCTGGCCAAGACAGTTACCGCATGCCCAGGCACCGAACAGGGCATCAGCGCGCGCGTTGAGATCGTGGGGTTGCGACCTGAGACGGCGAAGCGACGTACCGAACGCCGCAATTCCCCGTTCCGCCAGCACCTCGACGACCGGATTGCGGTCCTTTGCGTATAGCGCCTCGACCGCGTGCGCCATCGCGTTCATTGCCGACGTCACTGTCATGGACCAGGGCAGGCTGAGGGTCAGGTCGACGTCGTAGATAACAACCTGCGGCAAGATTGCGGGATCGCGCCTAGTCAGTTTCTTGCCATTCTCGGTTTCGCCCAGGATCGGTGTCATTTCCGAGCCGGCATAGGTCGTCGGGATGGCGATGTGCGGCAGAGAGGTCCGGACGGCGAGTGCTTTACCCAACCCGATAGTGGACCCTCCGCCGATCGACAGGAAACCGTCGACATTCAGGTCTTGCGCAACCTTCAGCGCGTCTTCGGTCACGTCGACAGGAGAATGCATTGCCGCGTTCGAGAATGTACCGAGGATGAGATCAGATGCGCTGGAAGCGGCGGCCTTCGCCTGGTCGGTCTGTTCGGGGGTCGACAACATAAGTAGGCGCGATAGGCCAAGTGCTTTCGCCTCGTCGCCAATACCTGCGATTGTACCGGTGCCAAATACGGTACGGGATTTTTGTGGCTCGTAGATGAAAGGGCGCATTGTCGTCACTTTCCTTTGCGCGACGCGGATCGCGCTTGAAGGTCTCTGAGGGTCTCAAGTTCTTGTGCCGTGGACGGCGGTGTGGTGGTGATGTCCGTCGCGAACCGCGGTACCCAACCTATCGAATTCTCGATGTCGGTACGCGAGACACCTTCATACAGGGACACGACGGTGAATTCGGCTTTGGTCGGATCAAATGTGGGCTCGTGCGCGGGACGGCCGTCCTGATCCTGCATTTCCCAAACGGCAAGGTCGGTCACCAGGCGCGTCGGGCCCTTGGTATGCACACCGTAGGCACCGCGGTTTTCGCCGAACGCCCCATGGCCAAGGCTCGTCATGAAATCCAGTTTTTCGACAAAGGTCCGTCGCGACTGCTCTGCGGTGATGAATATCTCACGGGCTTGCGTCGCGATCTCCGGCGCGCCGCCGCCGCCCGGCAAGCGGACTTTCGGGCTGGCATAGGATCCGATGACGGTTGTATTGAGGTTTCCTCGTCGGTCGAGTTGCGCGGCGCCGAGGAAGCCGACCGTGATCCGGCCCCCCTGCAGCCAGTACTGAAACATCTCTGGAACCGAGACAGTTGTCAGCGCCGTGTCGTGAAGCTCTCCATCACCAATGGACAGAGGTAGCCTGTCCGGCTTCGTGCCGATTGTCCCTGACTCGTAGATCAGCGTGATGTCGGGCGCATGGGTCAGGCGAGCGAGATTGCAGGCTGCTGACGGCGCGCCGATGCCCACGAAACAGACATCGTCGTTCGTCAGCATTCGCGACGCGGCTATGGTCATCATCTCCTTGGGCGTCGCTTGCGTCATAGGGCACCTTCCAGATCGGATTTCGGGCGCGCCTCGGAGTGATTGGTGTCGAAGACGTACCTGTCGATCCAGATCCTGAACCGGTTGCGGTCAGCAGAGATCTCGCTCCACTTGATGTAGAAGTCGTTGTCGCGGGGATAGAAGCCAGTTGCGTAACTGGGCTTGGCACCGCCGGGCACGAAAGCCACTGCGGATACGCACCAATGAGGAAGGATCGTCGCGTTGGCGGTCGCGCCTGGTAGCGTGGTCAGATCGTCGACGATTTCCTCGACCGTCACGATTGCCGCCTTTGCGGCAAGAACGGCCTGCTTTTGCACGCCGACGATGCCCTCGATCATCACGTTGCCCTTTCGGTCGGCCCGCTGCGCGTGAATGATCGTGACGTCGGGACGAAGCGCGGGAACGCAGGCCAGCCGTTCGCCGGAGAACGGGCAGACGACGAATTTGATCGTCTCGGTGACCTGGCTAAGTTCGGTGCCACGATAGCCGCGAAACACCGCGCTCGGCAGGTTCGCGGCACCGGCGTGGTAGGCATTGGCCATCGCGGCATGACTGTGTTCCTCGATTTCAAGAGGTTGTGGCCAGCCGTTTTCGACCGCATCACGAACGCGATGCAGCAGTCCCGCGCCCGGATTGCCAGCATAAGAGAAGATGAGCTTGCGTGCAGCACCAACACCGACGAGCTGGTCGTAGATGATGTCCGGCGTCATGCGGATCAGCGTGAGGTTCTTCTTGCCTTGCCGGATGACCTCATGGGCGGCCGCGAAGGGGATCAGATGCGTGAACCCCTCCATGGCGACCGACATGCCATCTTCGAGGTGCCGACCGACGGCTTCAGAAAGTGAGACAAGCTTATCCATGCCCCGACTCAGACGATCCGGGCGACGTCGTCGAAGTCGAGGCGGGGTAGGCGCCGGAACAGCTTTTCTTCGTCCCCATAGCCGAGGTTGCAGAGGAAGTTCGTCTTCCAGTTGGTTCCGGCCAGAAAGGCCTCGTCGACGGTGGCGGGATTAAAGCCCGACATCGGTCCGGTATCTAGCCCGAGCGCTCGGGCGGCGATCAGGAAATAGGCGCCCTGCATGGACCCGTTCCGGAAGGCGTTGCCTGCGGCCATCTCGGCATTGTTTGCGAACAGGTCCCTGGCGCCCGGATTGGGCGGAAAGACCTGCGGCAGTTTTTCATAGAACTCGGTGTCAAAGGCGATGATCGCGGTGACGGGCGCCGACATCATCTTGACCTGGTTGGCTTCCATCAGGGCAGGACGAAGCCGCTCTTTCGCCTCCGGGCTTCGCACGAAAACATAGCGCGCCGGCTGCTGATTCATGCTTGTTGGACCCCATTTCGCGAGGTCATAGAGCGCCTTCAACGTGTCATCGCCGACATCCTTATCTGAGAACCCGTAATGTGTTCGGGCGTCGCGCAGAAGCAGGTCAAGAGTAGCAGGATCCGCAGTTCTGACGCGCTCCCTCAGAGCACGAACATCGGCCTGCGCCTGCTTGTCGAGGATCTCGGTAGTCATATGATATTCCTCACTATTGTTCGATATTCGAACACGTTTCCGCCGTCGCCGAAGGTATCGAAACGGTCCGCACCCATATTTTTGTAGTAATCGTTCTTGACTGATGATTCTTTTTTTGTCAACGTCGCTACACAAAGAAATAATTGTTCGATTTCCGAACATGGGAGGAAACTATGTTGCTCAGATCCGCTTTGGCGGCCGCCGCAGTCTTGTCTGCTTACACCGCATCCGCAGAAACTTTCAGCCTGACGATGGGATCGAGCCATCCGACCGTCGTTCCTTGGGTTGGTGTCCTGTCGGAGCATGTCGTGGCTGAGACAAATGCCCGTCTCGAAGCGATGGGCTCGGAAGACCGTGTCGAATGGACCGAAAGCTACGGAGGTGCGCTCTTCGGGTTTGACGAGACGCTTGAAGCAGTCGAGGACGGAATCGTCGATGCCGGTTGGGTAGGTGCGGGGCTATGGGAAGAAAGCGCGATGCCGCTGCAGACAATCACCTTCTACGCGCCGTTCGTCATCGACGATCAGGTCACGCTGATGCGGATCATGAACGAGCTGAACACGACGATCCCCGCCATGGCGCAATCATGGGAGGCACACAATCAGGTGTTCCTTGGGGCGTCAGGGGTCGAGACCTATCACCTGCTCACGACATTCCCGGTCAACTCGCTGGCTGATCTGGAAGGTCGCAAGATACTCGCGCCCGGGCCGTCCGGGAACTGGATGTCTGCGGTAGGGGCGGTGCCGGTGAACGGGGCCCTTCCGACCTATTACAATTCGATCCAGACGGGAGTGGCAGATGGTGTGATCTCGATCATCACCGGCACCTATCCGAACCGGATCCACGAAGTCGCCCCCTACCTGACGCTCGTTGGCGTGGGTGCCCAGTATACCGGCGGACTGACGGTCAATCTCGATACCTGGAATGGGCTTTCCGAAGATGTGCAGTCTGTCCTGCGAGAGCTCGGCGCGGAATATGCGTTCATGCATGCCGAACAGGTGCAGGTCCGGTACAATCAGGCTCTTCAGGCAATGCGAGACGATCCGGCAATCACGGTGACCGAGCTTTCACCCGAGGACCGTCAGGAGTGGATCGAACGCCTGCCGGATCTCGCCGGTGACTGGGCAGCCCGCCACCCGGCGGGGCAAGAGGTCCTGTCCGCCTACATGGATGCCGTTCGAGCCGCAGGTGTCGAGCCAGGCCGCAACTGGGATCAGTGATCCGGCCTCTTCCCGCCCCGCGGATCCTCCCTGCCGCGGGGCGGGAATTGCTCGAAAGGAATTCTCATGTCGCGTTCACCGACACTCCTGCATCGGAACGACTCCGATGACGCTTCCCCAGGCGCCGCAGATGCAACGCTGTTCGGTCGGGTCCACACCGGGTTTTCAAAGTTCGCAGCCGTATTCGCCGCCGGGGCCACGATCTGGATCTTCGCGATCATGCTGATGATCTGCGCGGACGTCATCGGGTTGAAGGTCTTCTCGCGCCCGCTCTACGGCGTCGTCGAACTGACGGCGGCCTCGATCGTCGCAGTCGTTTTCGCACAGCTGCCCTACACGCTGTTCGAGCGACGCATGACCCGGGCGGACTTTCTCATCACGACGCTGGAAGCGAGCACACCACGCATCAGCCTCGCGCTCAATCTGATCTTCGCGATCTCCGGATTTTGCGTATTTGCCCTGTTGGCTTGGGTGCTTATCGATCCGACGCTGTCCTCCATCATCGAGCGAGAATTCATCGGAACGCAGGGCATCTTCACGATGCAGGTCTGGCCGATCAACGTGATCATTCTACTCGGTGTGGCCATGACTGCGTTGGAATTCGCGTTTCAGGTGATCGAGACCATCAGGGACGTTCGTGCCATGCGCGGGTGGGTTCAGATCGCCACGGTCATTGGTCTGTTGGCCGTCGCTGCCGGAATGCTGGTTTGGCTCTCCCCGGAGATTGGGCGGAGCGGCATAGGTGTCATCGGAATCGTTGCGCTGGTCGCGATGATCCTTCTCGGCATGCACATCCCGGTCGCGATGATCCTCGTAGCACTCGTCGGAGTCTGGCTCATTCGTGAAAATCCGGGGCTTGCGCTCCGCACCATGCGGTCCGCGGTTACTGGCACGATCAACAAGTTCGACTTCGGTGTCGTGCCACTCTTCGTCCTTATGGGGCTTCTGGTCGACGCCTCTGATCTGGGACGAGACGCATACCGCGTGGCAGCCTCGCTCTTGCGACGTCTCTACGGAGGGCTCGCCATCGCCACAGTTGCGGCGAACACCGTATTTGCGGCGATCACCGGCATCTCGATCGCGTCGGCGGCGGTCTTCACGCGAGTTGCCGTGCCACAGATGACTGAACACCACTATTCACCCGGCTTCGCGGCCGGGACAGTGGCCGGCTCTTCGGTCCTTGGCATGCTCATTCCGCCAAGCCTTCTCCTCATCATCTACGGGTTTGTGACCGAGACCAGCGTCGGAAGCCTCTTCATCGCGGCGACGCTCCCAGGTCTTTTGCTGGCTTTCTCGTTCTGTCTCTTCATCTATCTTGCCGCCCGGTTCGCGCCCGAAAGGGTCGGGTGCCCTGACATCGCCGACGACGTGCCTGACGTCACTGCAGGCGAGGTTTTCCGGGCGCTTGCGCCGATCTTTTTCCTCGTCTTCGTCGTGCTCGGCGGAATCTACGGCGGCCTCTTCACACCGACACAGGCTGGGGCCGTGGGCGCCGCCGCGACGCTGCTCGTGGCTGTCGCCCGACGCAGCCTGACCTGGAAGAGCCTCTGGCGAGTGATGAAGGAAACCGGCGTCATATCGGTCACGATCCTATTGCTGATCATCGCGGCGGCGGCTTTCACCAAGATGCTGGTCATGTCCGGCATCCCGAACGCCATCGTCGCGGCCTTCGTAGAGCAGGGCATCGGATTCTGGACGTTCATGTTGGGATACTTCGCCGTGATCATTTTCCTCGGCATGTTCCTCGATTCGACCTCAATCATCCTGATCGTGGTGCCCCTGGTGGTAGGAATCGTCCCGGAGGTTACTCAGGGCATCGTGGCTTACGATCCGCTGATCTGGTTCGGCATTGTCACCATCATCGCGGTCGAGATCGGGCTGCTTACGCCGCCATTCGGCATCACGGTCTACGTGGTCAAGGCGACCCTCGGGAATGACGACATTACGCTCCTAGCGATCTTCAAGGGTGCCCTTCCCTTTGTGTTCATCATGGCCGTCGTGATGCTCATCCTGACGGCATTCCCCGCAATTTCACTTTTCTGGCTGGCGCCATGACCGCCTCCCATCTCACGGAAAGGAAATCCGTCTTGCTGTTTCTGTTCGGAGCCTCGTCGGCCCTGGTCTGCGGACTTCTCCTGGGCGTCCAGCCCGCGATCAACGCCGAGGTCAGTCGACGTTTGGCCTCACCCTTCGCCGCTGTCCTGTTTTCGCTGATTGTCAGTACCGTTGTCATTCTTCCCTTCGCTTTGATGCAGGATCGTGCAACTATTGGGCGTGCCATTCTCGGCGCGCCCTGGTGGAATTGGCTGGGCGGCATCACAGGGGCGGCATTCGTCACCGCGGGCATCACGGTTGCGCCGATGATCGGTATCGCGATGTTTCTCATGATCATCGTGGCGGGCCAGCTGATCGCGGCATCTGTGGCCGATCATTTCGCCCTGTTTGGCTTACAAGAACGGTCGATGACCCTCAGCAGGTTCCTCGGCGTCGGTCTCGTTCTCCTGGGTGTTTTGACGTTCCGGTTTGGCAGGTTCTAGGACATGGAATCCGCCGAACTCTCATCCGAGCGCAGCTTGACACTGATGAAGGGGCTCCGCGTCCTTCAGTTCGTTGGTGCACGGCCATTCGGTTGCACGATCACGGAAACCTCCAAAGGGCTGATGATGAGCCGCGCCGCGGCTCGCCGGTTGCTGCTCACGCTTTCCGATGGCGCTTACCTTCGTCAGGACGGCAACTGGTTCTTGCCCACGATGAGGCTTGCAGAGCTTTCGGCGACGCCCGTCACCAAACGCGCCTTCTGGGACGCGCTCCTGCCACCGATGCGCAAGGTATCCGAACGGACAGGCGAGGCGTGTTCGATGTCGGCATTGATCGGGATGGACATCGAATATGTTGCCCGATCGCCAGCCAGAAGAGTTCTCTCCGTTCATCTCGACGTCGGCAGCAGGCTTCCAGCGGCGCACACGTCGATGGGGCGTGTTCTTCTGTCCCGCCTGTCCGAAGATGCGCGCGAGGTTTACCTAGATGGGGTAGAATTGCCCCGGCGGACACGACATTCCATATCCGACCCGGGGATACTTCGTGATGTGCTGGCGCATGTCGCTTCAGATGGGTTCGCGATCGTCGATCAGGAACTGGAAGATGACCTGATCTCGGTCGCGGTTCCGGTGCTGGCTCCGACGGGTGCCACACTCGCAGCCCTGAACTTCAGTTCGACCCCCGCGCGCTATCCGTCGAAGCGGCTGCGCGAAGCCATCGTGCCAATGTTGACCGCCGCTTCACACGACATCACCGACCTGCTGCGGCAGGTTGCACAGCAATCCTGTAAGACATTGGAGACCATGCCATGACCCGTAACTTCACCGAAGCCAATGCTACTGAAGAGGTGCTGAGCCGCTTCAAAGACTGTCCAGACGCCCGTCTGAAGGAGGTGTCTGAAGCAATCGTTCGGCATCTGCACGCCCTTGTGCGCGAGGTCGAACCGACGACACAGGAATGGATGCAAGCCATCGAGTTTCTGACGGCCGTGGGACAGAAGTGTGACAATGTCAGGCAGGAATTCATCCTACTGTCGGACGTGTTCGGCGTCTCGACACTGGTCGATGCCATCAACAACCGCAAACCGGCCGACGCGACCGAGTCGACCGTCCTCGGCCCGTTCCATATGGTCGAAAGCCCGGCCTATCCGAACGGAGAAAATGTCGCTCGACACGGCACGGGTAAGCCGCTGGTCGTGACCGGGACAATCACCGACATCGATGGAAACACGCTGGCAGGTGCCAAGGTCGACATCTGGCAAGCTAACGAGGAAGGCTTCTACGACGTCCAGAAACCCGGTGATCTTCCCGATCTCAACCTGCGCGGTCTTTTCACCACGGAAGAGGATGGGTCATTCTGGTTCCGGTCGATCCTGCCGAGCTATTATCCAATCCCGACCGATGGCCCGGTTGGCAAAATGGTCCTCGCATCGGGGCGGCATCCGAACCGGCCTGCGCATATTCATTTCATCGGGATGGCCGAGGGGCACGAGCCCGTTATAAGCCACCTTTTCGTCGAAGGCGACCCCTACATCGAATCCGACGTCGTCTTCGGTGTGAAGGAAAGCCTCGTTCGGGACTTCGACCTGGTCGACGATCCGCAGCGCGCGGCCGAGTACGGCGTATCGAACCCATTTTACCACGTGCACAACTCTATCGCGCTCGTGAAAGCCTGAGGTTCACCATGCATTTCATAGCCAAGGCGCTTGATCGACCAGGGGCAGCCCAGATCAGGACGGATCGCTACTCCGACCACAATGCACACCTCGATACGGCGACATCGGAGCCTCGGGTGATGATCAGCGGACCTCTTGTCGGGGCCGATGGCAAGCCTGAAGGGTCGTTCTTCATTTACGAGGCGACGGCTGCCGAAGTCGTCCGAGATTTTGTCGAGCGCGATCCCTTCGCCCAGGGTGGGGTCTGGAGCACGCTTGAGATCCAGGCCTTCGACTGGCGGCGCGGAAATCCCGAGCAATGATTCGGCTTTGGGGCAGGGCCACGTCGACCAACGTGCAGAAGGCGCTATGGCTTCTCGCCGAACTTGACGTCGGCTTCGAACATGTCGAGGTCGGCGGTCCGTTCGGCGGGCTCGACACGCGGGAATTCAGCGCTCTCAATCCGAACAGGACGGTGCCCGTTCTGGAGCATGATGGAACAGTCGTCTGGGAATCTCATGCGGTCCTGCGGTTTCTGGCCAACACGCATCAGGCAACGGCGTGGTATCCCGACGCGCCCGGCGAACGAGCCTACGACGATCAGTGGCTTGACTGGCATGCGAACATTTTCTGGCCGCCGATCCGGGAGCTTTTCCTGGGCGGCATGCGAGACGGGCGTTTTGATCTGCACTCAGACCAAGCCAACGTCCTCAAGGCATCGGTGTCCCGGCATCTTGGCGTGATCGAGACCGCACGTTTGCCGAGCCAAGCTGATCAGGTTCCAGACCCACGCCTGAGCGATCTGCCGCTTGTGATCGGCATCAACCGTCTTCTGACCGTCGTGCCCGACTTTTCCTTACCAGACCGCGTCCGCGACTGGTTCCACCACATGAATACCCGCCCAGCCTTCGACGTCGTCCGGCAGGCGGAAGCAACGTTGAGGACTTGAACCCATGACCAGAATTGGACCACTTGGCGCCGCCCTCGGCTTTGCGCTCCTCGCGGCTGCGGCAAATGCCCAGGACTTCGATCTAACCTTCAACAGTATCGCCATTTCGGTGTCGGACATCGATGCAAGCATCGAGTTCTACCGCGATGTGCTCGGCTTTGAGGTAGTATCGCGCACCTACTTCGAGCCGGTGTCCGCTGACGTCGCCTTCATCGGGCGAGGCGATGTGAGAATTGAACTCCTGGAAGTCGAAGGTTCCGCGCGGCTACCGGAACTCGATGCGGCACCGCCCGCGCACCTGCTGACACAAGGCTTCAAGGCCATCGTCTTCGACGTCGGCAATCTCTCGACGTTCACGCGTTTCCTGAACGAGCGGGGCATCGAGGTGGTCTGGGAAGAGCTTGTCCTTGACGATGCCGGATCTGTCTCGACTCTGTTCCGCGATCCTGATGGCAACCTCATCAACGTGTTCGGTGTCAGCCGATGATCGACCTCTACTATTGGAAGACCTCCAACGGTCACAAGGCGGCGATTTGTCTTGAAGAGATGGCGCTCGAGTACAAGGTTACAACTATCGATTTCGGCAAGGACGAACAGTTCGCGCCGGACTTCCTTGCGATCAACCCGAACAACAAGATCCCTGCAATCGTGGACCACGATCCAACCCATCGCACCGGGTCGCAAACGGTGTTCGAGTCGGGCGCGATCCTTCTCTACCTCGCCGAGAAGACAGGTCTTTTCCTCCCGTCCGATCCCGCGGAACGTCTGGACGTGCTGCAATGGCACTTCTGGCAGGCAGCCGGATTCGGCCCAATGCTCGGCCAAGCGCACCATTTCAACCGGAAAGCGCCTGAGGGCGCTCAGTACGGCAGGGATCGCTACAACAGCGAAGCGCGGCACCTGTACGGTGTCCTAGACCGTCGATTAAGGGGCGGAGACTTTGTCGCCGGCGACTATTCTATCGCTGACATGATGATCTTTCCTTGGGTGCAGCGGCACGAATGGCAAAGGATCGACCTAGGGGACTTCCCGGCGGTGTCAGACTGGAAGGATCGCGTAGGGTCCAGACCGGCGGTACAACGCGCCTACGAGCTGCCGGCCAAACTCGGTATCTAGGAGGTTGCCGCTACAGCAAGGTCGACGACAGCGTCAAGCTCGTCCTTTGTTGCGCCGTTCCGCGCGGAGGCCGACAGACCTCGCATCAGGATCAGGATGCTCGCCGCCGACATCTCGGCATTCTTGTCACCAAGCTCTTTGAGTCGCGCGGCAATCGCATGCTGCGTTGAGGCCGCCTGCGCGCGCACCAGAGCGTTAGCGTCCGGATCCTGTGACGTCAATGTGCCGTCGAGCGCCATGCAGCCCTTGATATCTCCCGACGTGTAAGACCTCGCTGCTTCTCGCAGGACTTTCTCCCAGACGTCTGTCGGCGTCTTGGATGCGTCCAGGGCATTGGCCACGAACAGACCTGTCGACCCCGCGTAGGCTTCGACAGCACGGGCGTAAAGGCCAAGCTTGTTTCCAAAGGCGGCGTAGAGCGACGTGGGTGTGATCCCCAAGGTTTCGCAGATCTCGCTCACGCCGACGGTATCGTATCCCCGTACTGCGAAGAGATGCTGAGCCTGAAGAACACCCTCCTCCACGTCGAACTTGCGGGGCCGTCCCCTTGATCTTTTTTCTACAGTAGTCACTACATTAATCCTTGACTGCGCCAGGCCCGGAATTTAAGTATCGGTTGCTACAATAATGTAGACCGAGCCCGAGTTCAACGGGTTTCCGCCATCACAAGGACCAACTCATGTTCTCTATGCCAAATCTCATCACGCTGAAAGCCTCGGCGATCGCCGCGGCTCTGATCTTCGCGCCACTGTCGGCATCCGCTCAGGACGCTACCGTCACCATCGTCGAAGGCAGCGACCCAGTTACATACATCAACGTTCTGACACCGAAC
>CAYQAQ010000040.1:0-3359 GCA_964415495.1 uncultured candidatus Brocadiaceae bacterium
GCGTGGACTACCAGGGTATCTAATCCTGTTTGCTCCCCACGCTTTCGTGCCTCAGTGTCAGTTACATCCCAGTAGGGCCCCTTCGGCACTGGCCTTCCGAGCAATATCTACGCATTTCACCGCTACACTGCTCGTTCCCCCTACCCCTAATGCACTCAAGCGCGGCCGTATCCGCGGCTATTCTCCGGTTGGGCCGAAGACTTTCACCACAGACGCACCGCGCCACCTACGCACCCTTTATGCCCAGTAATTCCGAACAACGCTTGCCCCACATGTATTACCGCGGCTGCTGGCACATGTTTAGCCGGGGCTTCCTTTGGAGAGCAGTCAGATCCTGCACTATTCATGCAGAACGGTTCCTCTCTCCTGACAGCACTTTACAACCCAAAGGGCCTTCATCATGCACACGGCGTGGCTTCGTCAGACTTGCGTCCATTGCGAAAGATTCGCGACTGCAGCCTCCCGTAGGAGTCTGGGCAGTGTCTCAGTCCCAGTGTGGCCGTACACCCTCTCAGGCCGGCTACCGATCACAGGCTTGGTGGGCCGTTACCCCGCCAACTACCTAATCGGAGGTCGTCCGCTCCACGAGCGCCAGGTCCCGAAGGATCCCCGGCTTTCACCACACAGACCGAAGTCCACATGGCAACATTGCGTATTACAATCCCTTTCGGAAAATTATCCGCATCTCGAGGGTACGTTAACTACCTATTCCTCACCCTTACGCCGCTGTACTCACCCGAAGGCTTTCTCGCGCGACTTGCATGCCTAAACCCCGCCGTCAGCGTTCGTTCTGAGCCAGGATCAAACTCTTCAAGAGTTGATTGGCTTGTCTTTTTATTTTAACATTCTGCTTGTTTGAGTGTGTGCCCACTTGCGTGGACACACCTCAAGGGCTCATCAACAGGCGCCTTCGAAGAAGCACCTGCCGATGGATTTCTCACGCATCTCCCCGCTCTTGATTTGTCAATCGGTGCCCCGCGCCCAGGGGCGCAGGTCCCACCCGCGTCAGCCGCGCTGTCGCAGTGGGGTGGAGCACTTTGAAGAACTTGTGAAGCCCGTCAAGAGGCTTTTCAGCGCCTTGCCCCGCTGGCTGGCGGGTCGGTGGGTTGGCTCAAGGCCGTCTCACCGTGGGGGCGCTGGTTCTAGCAGCCCCCCTGGCCTGTCAAGAGGACCTTTCCCGCGGCCCCGGGAACCTCGCGCACCAAGCGCGGCACCAGGTACCCCGCCAGACGCGCCGCGACCTCTGCATGCAGGGCACGCGCGCGGTCATCGGGAATGGCAAAATGCGCGGCACCGCGCACGGGATCGAGCGTGTGCAGATAGTACGGCAGCACGCCTGCCGCGAAGAGTGCTTCGCTGAGATCGACCAGCGTTTGCGCGTCGTCATTCACGCCGGCCAACAGAACGGTCTGGTTGAGCACGATGGCGCCGGCAGCGGCGAGACGTCGGCACGCGGCACTCACATCCGGCGCGATTTCCCGCGCGTGATTGGCGTGAATGACGACGACGACGCGCAGGCGCGTGGCGCGAATCCAAGCGCTGAGTGCGTCGTCGACACGCTCAGGCAGCACGACGGGGAGACGGCTATGGATGCGCAGGCGCGTCAAGGACGGCACGTTCTCGGCATCGGCCACCAGCGCAGCGAGCTGCGTATCCGGCAACGTCAGCGGATCGCCGCCCGAGAGGATCAGCTCATCGACGCTCGGTTCACTCGCGAGATGTGTCAAGGCCGCCGCCCACCAGCGCCGACCGCGAGGCGCATCGGCGTAAGGAAAGTGCCGGCGGAAGCAGTAGCGACAATGCACGGCGCAGGCGGCGGTGGCGACCAGCAGGGCGCGGCCGGTGTATTTGCGCAGCAAGCCGGGCACCGGGGCGCAGGCGCTCTCCAGGACGGGATCGTCCGTGAACCCAGGCTGGGCGTCGGACTCGACCGCGAGCGGTAACACCTGCCGCAACAGCGGGTCGGCGGGGTCGCCCACCCGCATGCGGGCCAGGAACGAGGCGGTCACCAGCAGCGGAAACTCGGCCTGGGCCGGCGCGGCGCCCGTAATCAGCGACGCGTCGAGCTGCAACCGACGGCACAACTCGACGGGGTCGCGGATGGCCTCGCGCAGCAGGATCTGCCAGCGCGCAGGCACCGCTTCCGGGTCATTTACAGCCTGAGGGCCACCGCTATGTTGCGCCACGCTTTCCATTCCCCGGGGTTCCTAGCGCCCCGGTCCGATGACACCACGGCAAAACGCCAGACAACCCGCAGAGGCAGCATGGATACCAGTGAACTGAAGAATGGCGTGAAGGTCCTGTTCGATGGCGCCCCGTGGGTGATTCTCAACGTCGATTTCGTCAAGCCGGGCAAGGGCCAGGCCTTCTACAAGATCCGCGTCACCAATCTGCTGAGCCGCAACACACTGGAAAAAACCCTGCGCTCGGGCGAAAAAGTCGAGGCCGCCGACGTCATCGACGTCGACATGGAATACCTCTACAATGAGGCCCAGGGCTACGTGTTCATGGACACCCAGAACTACGAGCAGGTCACCATCCGTCCCGAAGTCGTCGGCGACCAGAAGGACTTCCTGCTCGAGAACATGGCCTGCACCGTGACCCTGTGGAACGGCGACGCGATCGCGATCCGCCTGCCCAACACGGTCACCTTGGAAGTGGTCTACACCGAGCCGGCGATCAAGGGCGACACCCAGAGCCGCGTGCTCAAGCCCGCCAAGCTGCAAACCGGCGGCGAAGTGCCGGTGCCGATCTTCATCGACATTGGCGAGAAGATCCTGGTCAACACGCAGACGCGCGAATACGCGGGTCGCGTGAAGTAACGCGATTGCGCGGGGCCACTTTCCGCAGGTCACAGGAGACGCAGAGACGCGGAGGTCCGAAGAGGAGGAGGAGGAGAGCCATGAGATCGCGATTGCACCAATGCTCTCTGCCTCCCCTCCGCGTCTCCGTGTCTCCTGTGACTGCGGAAAGAGCGTCATGACCGACTGGCGGCCGCGGGCGACGTGGGCAACGCTGCGTGAGCGCGCGCGCTTGGTCGATGCGACGCGGGATTTCTTTCGTGAACGCGGCGTGCTTGAGGTCGATGTGCCGGTGCTGCAAGGCGGGGCGAATCTCGATCACGGCGTTGATCCGTTCAGCCTTGGTGTCGGTGACGGCGCGCGCTTTCTGCCGACCAGTCCCGAGCATCCGCTCAAGCGCTTGGTCGCGGCCGGCAGTGGGCCGGTGTGGAGCCTGGCCCCGGCGTTCCGGCGCGATGAGCGCGGCCGCCGCCATCGCGAAGAATTCCGCATGCTGGAGTGGTACCGCCCTGGCTGGGATGACCGCGCGTTAACCGGAGAATGCCTGGAATTACTGGC
>CAYQAQ010000040.1:3369-12988 GCA_964415495.1 uncultured candidatus Brocadiaceae bacterium
TTTGACCGGCAGCAGTGCAAACCACGAGGTCCTGCCGTGGCGTGAGGCGTTCCGCCGCTATGTCCATCTTGATCCGGTCACCGCCGATGATGCCGCCCTGCGTGCGGCATTAGGTGCGCACGCGGACGCGCCGCGCGATCGCAACGAGGCGCTCGATCTCCTGCTCGGTCTGCACATTGAACCCCATCTGGGCCAAGGCTGTTGGACGGTGCTCACCGAGTATCCCGCCGCTGCCGCCGCACAGGCGCGCCTGCGCCCTGACGCCGACGGGAATCTGGTCGCTGCCCGCTTCGAGATTTACCGCCATGGTCTGGAGCTGGCAAACGGCTACCACGAACTCACCGATGCCGCCGCCCTGCGCGAGCGCCTCGAGCACGAACGCCGCCGCCGCACCGACGCGGCGCGGCTGCAGCTCGACGAACGGTTTCTCGCCGCCATGGCCAGCGGCCTCGGCGACTGCGCCGGCATCGCGGTCGGCTTCGACCGCGTAGTGATGCTGGCTCTCGGCTTGGATGATGTGGGCGAAACGCAGGCGTTTCCGAACGAACTGGCATGACGCCGGGCTAAGGAATCACGTACATTGCCGCGAGTAGCTGCTTCTCTGCTGGAGTCTGGTCATTGGTCACTGGTCGGTAGTCCGCTGAATGAGAAGGGCCAAGGGCCCGATCCAACGTAGCCCAGGGCACCGCCCTGGGTTCACAGAGTCAACGGTGTCGAGCCCTGAAAGGGCGGACAAAACACGGGGATTTCGGTCGCCCTGATAGGGCTCGCTAACGGGTATCACTCGATCCCAGGGCGTTGCCCTGGGCTACGTTGGATCGGGCCGTTGGCCCTTTGACCGTGATCACTCAGGTTTCATTTTCCCAAAGTCCGCAAGGCGTCGAAGAGGATGGATTATTCCTCGTCCGCGACCGCGCGCCGACGACGTTCCGCTTCCAGCTGCAAACGTGCGCGGCGGACGAATTCCTTGAGCACGCGATTCGGCACGGCGATGTCGTGGATGCGGTGCTTGAGGTCGGCGGTGCAGCCGTTCATCAGCGAGTCGAAGGTGATGTCGCCGGTAGGCACGAAGCCGTGGCGGTCGTTGGCGGCGATGGCTTTGAGCAAGGTGCGCTGAGACGTTAACGGATCGCGAATGCCGCGGATCGCCCAGGCAAAAGGATGGATTCCGGTGACGACTTCGTAGACCACGATGGCCCACGAATAGATGTCGCCGCGAATGTCGACGAGTTGGTCGCGCTGGCCGGTGAGGGCGTAGAAGGCCTGCTCGGGGCTGGCGTATTTCGGTGTGAGCAGCACGGCCTCTTTCGACGAGCGGCGTGAACGCCAACGGGCAATGCCGAAGTCGCCGATCTTGCCGTGGCCGGGGCCGAAGATGAGGATGTTCTGCGGCTTGATGTCGCGGTGCGAGACCTGGTGGTCGTGCGCTTCCTTGATGCCCTCGGTCGCGGTGGTGATCGCTTCGAGCAGGCTGATGCGATCGAAGCCGGGCAGGCTGCGCCGCTGCTTCATCACGCGGTCGAGCGACCCAAAGGGCGCGCGCGCGGTGATCATGAACGGCAGCAGGTTCAGCGGGAAGAATTCGCGCAGCTCGCTCGGCATGTCGGCGGGCAGGTCGGCGTCGCCGTACTCGATCACCGGCAGAATATGGCGCGACCGGCGCGAGAGGATCATGGTCTTCTCGCACTCGATCTTAAACGCGCCGAAGGCCGAGATGGCGTCGCGCTGGTCGTCGATCGCTGGCACGAAGACTTTCACCGCGACTTCTTCACCGTGGTACAGCCCACCGTACACGATGGTTTCGCGACTGGCCTTGGCGATCGGTTCCAGCAACTGCACGCGCTGCTGCAAGAAGACTTCTTTGAGGGTCGCTTCAAAGGCGGCTTGGTGGGCGACGCGACGACGCAGTACCTCACTCACCGCCGGGCCGGCGGTGGTGGTGTCGTTGCCGATTAATTTCGCGTCCTCAGCCATGAATCCTCATCCGCTCTCCATGCGTCTCGATCCTTGTACCGTTGTCGAGGTGAATGCACCACCCCCCGGGTTGGCGCCACCAGCGCGCACATCCCCGCCAGATGCAGGAAACGCGACCGCGACCATGTCCTAACAGGCCAGACCATGATAAGTAACGCCGCCGATGCGGAACGCCCCAGTGACACGCTGCCCGCGGATACAGGTGCAGGGTCGGACACGACGACCCTCCCTCCAGCACCAGATCAAGATGCTGCGGACCGGAGCCCGTATGAATCAGAAGACTAGCTCGGCCCTGCTGCATGGCGGGCCCGGACGGCGGTAGCGCCGCCACCGATGGGGGCACCGGCGGCCATGCAGCGCTGCCAGTCGGCTTCGCTCAGGACCTCGCTGTCGTCGATGAGCATGACCGGGATGCCGGCTTCGACGCGGTAAGCGCGACGGGTCGCGGCGTCGGTCGATACGAGGCGGCCTTCGACCCATGCCAGGGGGGCACGAGCCTCCGGGCAGACCAGCAGGTCGAATAGGTCGGGATCAAAAGGCAAGTCTGAGCTGGCATTCATGGTTGTTTGCACCGAGCGGGATGGGGCCCTAGTGTCGCGGGCCTGATGACCAATCCTGACGACGATCCCCTTCCTTCACAGGTTACGGTCGTCGGCCACAACAGTCAAATCGTCGCCCTCGTCGCCTTCTTCGTGGGCGGTGAACTGAGCGTCGACGTTTTCACCAGCGATCCCGACCTGGAAGAGACCCTCGCCATCTATCCCGGCGTGCAGGTCCACACGGTCAGCGATGATTACGCCGCCGCGCCCGCTGGTTTTCCACCGCCGCCCTATGTGCTCGCCGTCGAGCACCTGGATGAAGTGCACCGCATCGCGAGTTGGCTGCCACCGACGGCGGCGCGCTTTCTGGCCAGCAATGCGCTGCGCCGACGCAAGGTGCCGGGTTTCCTGACCCTGCGCGATGCGCCGGAAGCCGCGCGCCAGGAATTCCTCGGCCGGCTCGAGGTCCTGGCCCGCTTCGATTCGTTGGTACAGCTCGGCAAAGCCGCCAAGCGCCCGATGATTTTGATGTACGGCGATCCGGATCCGGACGCGATCGGAGCCTCGCTGGGCTTGGCTGCGATCTGGCACTCGGTCGGCGTCAAACCGGCGTTGCGGTACTCAGGCGAAATCCAGCGCTATCAGAATCGCGTGCTGATGCAGTATCTCGAAGAGCCCTTCGCCGAATTATCCGACGGCGAGCTGGAGGCCAGCGACTGCTTAGCCGTGGTCGACTGCCAGCCGGGCTTCTGGAAACATCATCCGCCCGCCGCGCATATCGTCATCGATCACCATCCGCTGCGTCCTGATACGGTCGCACCTTTCGTGGATGTGCGCAGTCATGGTTCGACCTGCAGCATGATGACCGATTATCTGGTCGAAGCCGGTCTGCCCATCGATCGCAAGCTGGCGACCGCGTTGCTCTATGGCGTCTCAACCGACACCGATGATCTCAAGCGCAATGTCTCGTCGTTGGATCTGTTCGCCTACGAAGAGCTGCAGCCGAAAAGCGACCGTCACTTTCTGATCCGTCTGCAAAAGAGCCAGGTGCCGATGAACCTGCTCGACTGGATCGCCTGGGGTCTGTCGCATCGCGTGGTCTATAACGACTGTATTCTCATCCATTTCGGCGTCGTGCCGACGCCGGACATTCTGGTGCAAACCGCGGATCTGGCGCTGTTGACCTGCGGCATCCATTGGACCGTGTGCGCCGGCGTGCACGACGATCGGCTGATCGTGGTCTTCCGCAGTGACGGTCACCACATCGACGTCGGCAAGCGCGCAACGTCCGCATTCGCCAAAGACGGCTCTGCCGGCGGCCACCGCACCATGGGTCGCGCCGAGATCCCCCTGCGCGGCGAACATCCGGACACCAGCATCGATTATCTCGTTCACCAACTGTTCCAACGCATGCCCGAAGCGCGCCGCGTGACGTTCATTCGCACGCTACGCAATCACTTGCATGGGGCGGGACCAGCGGATCCGGCGGAAGCGGTGCTTGCCGATTGATTGCCCCGGTCCGGAAGTCCGGGAGTCCGGAAGTCTCCTGCGCGGTGCGAAATGAGAAAACGGGGTGGTCCGTCCATCCACACTGCCCTGGCGATGGGCACCACAAAACATTCTTACTCAAGACTTCCGGACTCCCGGACTTCCGGACTGAGGCAATGATTGAGACTTCCGGACTGCACGGTGCTTGACAGAATCCCCCGCCGATGAGTGATTTCCTCGACGCCTATCGTGATGCCGTGGTGGTCTGCGAGTTGGCCGAACCGTATCTGGTTATCGGCAAGCTGGTCGGCTGGTCGGTGCAGCATTTGACGTTGGTCGAAGTCGATCTGCACGATCATCGCGATGCGAACAGCACCAAAGATGTGTATCTGATCGAGACCAAGCGCTATGGCGTGCGCGCCAATCGCGAGCGAGTGGATATTCCCCGCCATGCCCTGGTGGCGATCTGCCATCTCAACGACGTGAAGGAATAAATGATGCGCTGGGCAAATGTGATCGCGTTTTGGGTCGGCAGTCTGTGGCTGGGAGGGTGCATCGCCCTGGGCGTGGGCGCGATGATCGTGTTCCCCTACGCTCGGGACCAAGCCATCGACATCACCGTCCTCGAACTCGGCGAGGTCTTCGGCCACATGTTCAACGCATGGACATGGATCGGGCTTGTTGCTCTTGGCATCATGGTGCTCGCGCGCATCTTGAGTTGGGCACTGCTGGCGCGACGCCGCCAATTCAAGATACCGCAGATTCTCTCGGTACTGTTGCTGGCAGTGCTGATCGTCAGCACGCTGGCCACGGCACGGGCCACCTTTGCGGCCTCGGACGCCTATGAAGCCATGGATTCAGCCACCGATGCTGACGCCAAGCGAGATGCCTACGCCGCGTTCTCGGCCGCCCACGTCGCCGCTCGTAAGCGCAGCGACAGTA
The DNA here is from genome assembly GCA_964415495.1 of uncultured candidatus Brocadiaceae bacterium. Lineage (GTDB taxonomy): Bacteria > Planctomycetota > UBA11346 > UBA11346 > UBA11346 > CAYQAQ01. The sequence continues at coordinate 8,313 of CAYQAQ010000040.1, forward strand.
TGGTGTTGGCCCTATTTCTCGTGGTTGCCGGTCTGGGCATTGGCCTGGCCCGCCGCGACCAGCAAGCCGCTTCCGCCCCGGCCTGATCGGCCTAGGCTGGCGCGGATGGTCCGACATCTGCTTCTTCTGGCGCCGCTGCTACTCAGTGGCTGCGTCTCGCATCGTGCGGGCGTGGATCCGGCGACGCCGCCGGCCGAGGGGATCGTGCTCGGGGCCAGCGTGCGGCCCGGGCCGACCACCGAACTGGTTTCCAGCCCCCTGCCCACCGAAGTGCCGGTGACGCTGTGGCGACGCGACGCCGAGGGCAACCTCTTCCGCAGCGACGCGATTCTGCGCACGCCGACCCCATGGTGGCAACGCTTTCCCAGCGACGTGGTCACTGATGCCCTGCTGCCCGGCACCTATCTGGTCACGGCCCAGCATACGCCGCAGTGGACGCCCGCGGGTGTCGGCAGCACGGCTGGTTTGGAAGACCGCGCGCGCGCGGCTGGCTATGCTCGTCCCCTCGCTCCTGGTGAAACCCGATGATCCTGTTCCGTTATCTGCTGTTGGCCATCGTTTTGACCACGCCACTCGCGGCGGTCGAGGCCCCGACGCAAGACGAATGGGCGCCGGTGCAACAGGCTTTGCGCAGCAACGCCGCCGATGCAGCAACCCAATTGGCCGCGATCACCACGCGCTATCCGACCTGGGTCGATGGCTGGGTGGCGTCGGCGCGGTTCGAACTGGCACGCGGTGACCACGCCAAGGCTTGGGAACACGCCTATGCCGCCTTGAAACTGGAACGTGGCAATGGCGATGCAGTGGCGCTGGCCATGCAGGCGCTGACCACGCTGGGTCGCAGCGACGATGCGCTCAAGGTCGGCGCGCCGCTGCTCGAGGTCGCCAGCCGTGATCGTCTGCGCGATGGTCGCGGCGGCTGGATCGGCTATTATACTGCGCTCGCGCATTTGGCAATGGCGACGCCTGATTTGGCTGCCGCTGCCGAAGCGGTACGCAAGGCCAAGGCGCGTGCTGGCGCGGTGATTCCGGCCGAGTTCCATCTGCTCGATGCGCGCATTGCGATGCGCCGCGGCGATCCACCGCAGGCCGAAGCGCTGCTCGCGCGCGCCGTGACCGGCGACGCGACGATGTGGGATGCCTGGTATGAACTTGGCCGCGTGCGCAGTCTGTTGGCACAGAACGAACGACTCAACAGCGCCAAGCGCACCCGCCTCACCGAAGCCATCGCCGCCTTCACCACCGTGACCACCGCATTGCCCGATGATCACGAAGGGTGGTGGGGCTTAGCCCATGCCCGCCTGGAATTGGCGCGGCTCGATGAAATCGAAGGCGCGAACGCGACCGACAATCTGCGCACCGCCGCCGTCGCGGCGACGCGTGCGACCGACCGTAAAGCCGATTTCGGCGCCGCCTGGGCCACTCTGGGCGAGGCCGAATTGCGCCAAGAACGCTGGAGCGAAGCCGCCGCCGCCCTGGAACAGGCGCGCCGCCACGGCGTCGACGATGCCAGCGTGCGCGGCAACCTGGCCATCGCCTTGCAGAAAACGGGTCGCGTCACCGAAGCGTTCGATCTCGGTGGCGACGCCAATGCGGGCGCGGCGGATCTGCTGACCCGCGGTCTGAGCGCGCACACCGCCGGCCATACCGCCTTGGCCACCAACTCGCTGCGCGCGGCCGCCGATCACGAGGACGTCACGCGCAACCGCGAGCTCCACGGACAGGTGCTGCGCTTCTTGGGTCACGCATGGACGAAGACGGCGGCGCAGACGCAAGATCCCGCCGCGCGCGAGGAAGCCCTCGATCAGGCCGCTGCCGCCTACCGTGAGGCCGGCCAACGCGGCGATCTGCTCGCTCGTCGCCATTTCGCAGCGGTGCAGACGCCGCGTGCTCCCGCCCTTGCCTATGACGCCGGCTGGACCGTGGTTGGCTGGTCGGCGTTCTCCCTGCGTGGCTGGGCGCTGGTGGCGGGCAATTACGGTGCTAGCCGCGCCTGGGCCAATCCTCTGCACTATGCGATCTGGGGGCTCTTGATCGGTGTGCCGCTATTGTTGTGGATCAAGAGCCTGTTCCACCGTGGCGGTGTGCCGGCGGATCAGGTCCGCGCCCCCCGTCCTCCTGCGGGCGCCGACAAGGGCTCGACCGAACGCCGCGCTCGTCAACCGGACAGCAGCTCGATCCGACCGGCAGCCCGCCCCAAGGGTGAAGTCGGTGCCCTGACCACGCGCAAAGATCGCGAGCGCGCGTCGACGGAGATTCCCGCCGCGAAGCCAGCCGCGCGACCAACGGCACCGCGTCCGGGCACCAAGCGACGTTCGCCGCTGCCCGAAACCGAAGAGATCCCCAAGCCCGGCAAGCCCTGACATGGGTGTCACGCTGGTGCTGCCCGCTGCCGGTAGCGGCAGCCGTTTTGGTTCGGCCACGCCGAAGCAGATGCTGCCGCTCGACGGTATTCCGATTCTGCGCCGCAGTCTCGATCGTTTCCTCGGTCTCGTCTCCGCCGTGGTGATCCCGGCACCGGCCGAGCTGCATCGCGAACTCAGGGTCATCGTCGCGGACGCTCCGCTGCCAGTGCAGGTCATCGTCGGCGGCGCGACGCGGCAGGCTTCCGTGCATGCCGGCCTGCGCGCCAGCGATCCCAGCCATGCGCTGATTCTGGTGCACGACGCGGTGCGGCCGTTCGTGCCGCACGCCTGCATCGCCGCCTGCATCGCTGCCCTCGCCACTCATGACGCCGCCGTGGTCGCGGTGCCGTGCAGCGACACGGTCAAACGCGCCGAGGTCGATGTTCCCGGCCGCGTCGCCACCACCGTCAACCGCAGCGGGCTGTGGTTAGCGCAAACGCCGCAGGGCCTGCGTCGCGCGGTGGCCCTCGCGGCCTTTGACCGCGCCGAACGTGAAGGCTGGGCCGTCAGCGACGACGTCCAGGTCATCGAACGCGCCGGTGGCTCGGTCGCGCTGGTCGCCGGCGACCGGCGCAACCTCAAGATCACCACCCCCGATGACTGGGCGCTGGCCACCGCACTGCTGCGCAGTGAAACCTGACCAGGCTCACGCAGACTGGACCGCGCCCCGTAACCACCGATAGTGCGACCCGACGGCACCCATAGCTCAGTTGGAAGAGCACCTGCCTTCTAAGCAGGCGGTCGCAGGTTCGAGTCCTGCTGGGTGCGCCAGCTTTTCGTGATCGGGTGTCAGGCAACCCTGGCATCGGCGTCTTATCGGCCGAGGTTCCTCCAACATGCGTCATGCTCTGCTGTCTGTCCTGCTCGGTGTCGCGGCCATTCTGCCGGCGGCGCTCGCCGCTGCTGAGGTCGATCGTGATCGTCTGCGCGCCGAGTTAGCTGAGCTGGCCGACCAAGCCAGCGTGCTCTCGCGCGCCTTCGGACTCATTCATGAACTCGCCGCACCGAGCGTGGTCTCGATTCACACCCGCGAGCAGTTCCGCGTCCTCAACCGTTTTGAAATGCGCGCCGAAGTGCGCGAAGTCGAAGTCGGCGAAGGTTCCGGTTTCATCTTCCACAGCGACGACACCCACTCCTACATCGTCACCAACGCCCACGTCGTCAGCCAGACCGACGGCCGCCAGCAATTTCTGCGCGGCCCAGACGGCAAGCCGGTGACCTACGGCCGCATCAGCGTCGCCACCAACGACAATCGCACGCTGGAAGCCACCATCGCCGGCGTCGACGTGCAGAGCGATCTTGCGGTGCTCAAGGTCAACGAACCCAACCTGCCGACCATCACCTGGGGCGACAGCGATCTGGTGCGCGTCGGTGATTGGGTGCTCGCCGAGGGCTATCCCTTCGGCAAAGGCTACAGCGCCACCGCCGGCATCGTCTCGGCCACCGACCGCAGCACCGGGATTTACAGTGGCGTGCGCGGCTTTGAATCCTTCATTCAAACCGACGCCGCGATCAATCCCGGCAACTCCGGCGGCCCGCTGTTCGATCTGCGCGGGCGCGTCATTGGCGTGAATGCGAATATTCTCTCGCCGACGGGTTCCAACGCTGGCCTCGGCTTCGCCATTCCGAGCAATCTCGCGCGTCGCGTCGCCGAAGACCTGATGGACGATGGCGAGTTATCGCGCCCGATGATCGGGGTCGAAATCCAAGAGCTGGCCGCCGAAGACGTCGCGGCTCTTGGCTTGGCGCGCATCCATACCTTGGGCATCGCCCGCGTCATTCCCGGCAGTCCTGCTGATCAAGGCGGCGTCAAAGCCGGCGACGTGGTGATGGCGATCGGCAATCTGCCGATCGTCAATTGGCAGCAATTTCGCGCCAAAATCGCGGCGACGCGACCCGGTGAGCCGCTCGAGTTCCGCCTCTGGCGCGAGCGTGCGATCGTAGCCGCGACCGTGATCCCGATGAGCGAACAGCAACTCGCCAACCGCGTCGGTGTCGAATTGGCGGGCTTCGGCTTACTGCTCGGCAACGATGATAAACCCGGACTGGCCATCCTGCACGTTGAACCCGACAGCCTCGGCGCACGCGCTGGCTTGGTCACCGGCGACCGTCTGCTCCACGAACGCAGCGTCGGCGCCATGCAAACCCTCGACGATGTACGCGGCCTGAAAGATCGCCGCGAACTGGTGATTCAAGTCATTCGCGGCGGACGGAATTTGTGGCTGCGTTTGCGTCGATGAATGCATTGCCCCGGTCCGGAGGTCCGGAAGT
>CAYQAQ010000041.1:0-12986 GCA_964415495.1 uncultured candidatus Brocadiaceae bacterium
TCGCGCAGGTTCTGCGCGTGGGCATGGCCCTGGCTGCCATAGCCGATTATGGCAATGGTACTCTTCTTGAGCGGGGTGATCGGGGCGGTTTTCTCGTAGAAGACCTTGATGGCCATTGGGGGCTCCAGACTGGGTAAGGGGGCGCTAATCTATGGCCGATCTCCAGGTGGCAACGGTGAGACCGGCGGCCGACACGAAATACAACGATTCCCGTGCTTGGCTTGCATCGAGGTCCCGAAAACGCAGCCTACCTGGTGAGGGTCCCGCCATGACTACCGATCCCAAGCGGCCGGCTGATTCCCAAGCGGTCAATGCCTTCAGTAACCTCGTCGATCCGCGCAAACTGTATCCGACCCATTTTGATGGGCTGATGCGCGATCTGTTTCAGCGCGGCCAACAGCCGGAGCGTTGGCGCGTGCTGGATGCCAGCGAAACCCGACTCGACGAGGACGGCCAAGAGGTCGAATTCACCTTGGTCCAGTACGGCACCGATCTGGTCTGGCGCTGCCGCATCCTGGTCAGCCACGGCACCTTGGTGCGCATCGACCAAGTGGGCCGCTCCATCGGTTAACCGTTTTACTCAGAGAATTTTTTGGTCACAGCGGTGGTTCCGAGACATTTTGTATCAGTCGTTACCACCGGGGCCTCTGCACGCGCCTCCAGCTTCTCCTCTCCCTGATCTTGTGCAGTTCCCTCGCTGCGGCCGAGTGGCACTTCGTCCCGCCCGAAGGTTCGGGCGGGGTCAACGTCAAGGATCACGGTGCCATCGGCGACGGGGTCGCTGATGACACCGAGGCCCTGCGCGCCGCCGTGCGCGCGGCCATCGACGTCAATCGCAACCGCCACAATCCCTTCGTCTATCTGCCGAACGGGACCTACAAGGTCAGCGGTCCAATCGAAGGCCGGAAAGGCGGCGGCGGTAACTGGAGCGCCGGTTGGCTGTCGATGATGATGCTGCTCGGCGAATCGCGCACCGGCACCGTGATCAAGCTGGCTGACGCGGCCGAAGGTTACAGCGATGCCAGCAAACCGCGCTGGGTGCTCGCCTGCGGCTCCGAAGGCGACCGCCGCGACAATGAAGGCGGCGGCAACCGCGCCTTTCGCCATGGCTTCCTCAATTTCACCGTCGACGTCGGCCAGGGCAATCCCGGGGCTATCGCCATCGACTTCATCGCCAGCAATCGCGGCACCATCGAAGGCGTCACGTTACGCGCACCAGCCGGAAGCGGCCACACCGCCATCGGGCTGACCTGTCACTGGCCAGGCCCTGCTTTTGTCGGCGATGCAGAAAGCCATCGACGCCGGTGCCGAATGGATTGCCGTGCGCGGCAAAATCGATCTCGAGGAAACCGCTGTTCGCCAACGCTGGCACCTCGGTGATCATCGGCTTCAAAATGGAAAGCAGCACGCGCAGTAGGCGCGACAACCCCCTGGGCACCCCCATGTTCACCAACAAGGTCATCGGCGGCACCGGTCGCGCGCTGCTTTTCGATCAGCGCTGATCGGCCTGAACTCGCCGCCGCAGTTCGGCCAGATCGGCTTCGAGGCGTTCGATCAATTCCATGGCTGGCGGCGGTGCCTGTGCGGGAACCATGCGCAATTCGTTCATGGTCGAGACGATCACGCCGATGAACAGATTGAGCACGGTGAAGGTCGCGATGAGGATGAAGGGCACGAAGAAGAGCCATGCCATCGGCTGCGCTTCCATGACCGGCCGCACCACGCCCATGGACCAGCTTTCCAAAGTCATGACCTGGAACAGCGTGAACAGCGAACGGCCAAGATGTCCGAAGAACTCGGGCTTCACCTCACCGAAAAGGCCGGTCGCCATCACTGCCGCGATATAGAAGATCACCGCCATCAAGCCGACGACGGAAGCCAAGCCCGGAATGGCATGGATGAAGGCCAGTATGACTCGTTTGAGGGCTGGCACCGCCGTAAGCAGACGGAAGACGCGCAGCACGCGCAGGCCACGCAACACCGAGGCCGGACCGGCGGCTGGAACCAAGGCGATGCCGACCACGAGGATATCGAAGACGTTCCAGCCACTGCGCAGCATGCTGAAGCGATAAGCCAGCGCCTTGGCCAAGAGCTCAATGATGAAGATGCCGAGGCAAATCTGATCAATCAGATGCAGCCATGGCATCGCGGCGGTGTCCCGCAGCGGAGTCGCCTCCATGCCCAGTACCAAGGCATTGATCACGATGACCGCGATGATGAAGGTCTGAATCTGCTTGGATTCCACCAAACGCGCCAAAGCAACCCGCCACGGAGCGACTCCTGGTCGTGCCATCAAACGCTGGAGATCTGCATCGGTCACCGCTCACCTCGCTTTCTGGCGCGGGAGGATAGGACTCACGCCGCAATAACCAGCGGGTAGATGTGGCGGCGCTGCAGGTTCCAAGACCGTTCCCTGCCCGTCAATGTTGCAGGTGGCGCGCTTGGTTGTGACTGGGAGCGATCGTTTGGCTGCACGCGGCATGGCCTTCACACATGCGCACCACCAGGGCAGTTGCGTACCAGCGGTGTGCATGCCCAGCCGCGCCATGCTGTTGACGGGTCGCTCGCTGCGCGAGTTGCCTGAAGACGGCGGACAGGAAATCCCCGCCAACCTCAAGACCCTGCCCGAAACGCTGCGTGCGGCGGGCTATCGCACCTGTGGCGTCGGCAAATGGCACAACGGTGCGGATACCTATCACCGGCTGTTCGACCAGGGCGATGCCATCTTTTTCGGTGGCATGCACCACGACCACCACGCCGTGCCCTTTCACGCCTTCGCGCCCGATGGCGTGTATCCACCTGAGGCCGCGCGTGCACGTGGAATTCATTCCAGCACCGCCATCGCCGACGCGGTGATCGCTCAGGTCGATGCAGCGACGAACGATCAACCGCTGTTCACATGGTCGCCAACATCGACTGGAACGTCGGCCGTCTTCGCGCTGCGCTGCGGGAATTGGGTCTCGACCGCAACACCTTGCTGCTGTTCACCAGCGATCACGGACCATGCGGATAGGCCGGAGTGAAAGGTGCGCCCGAAGGTCGGCGTGACCGCTGGAACGCTGGGCTGCGCGGCATCAAGGGCAGCGTGTACGAAGGCGGCATCCGCGTGCCGGCTTTCTGGTACTTGCCGGATCAATTCGCGCCGGGCACGGTTGTCGAACCCACCCACCCGATCGATGCCTTGCCCACGTTGTGCGCGCTTGCGGGTGTTGCTCCGCCGGCGGACTGGCTGGTGGATGGCCATGATCTCATGCCCGCGCTCACGAGTTCGACTGCGGTGCCGGAGCGTCTGATATTCATGCAATGGCATCGTGGCGACGCGCCCGTGCCGCATCGTAACCGGGCGGTGATCGATCGGCGCTGGAAACTGGTACGGCCAACCGCCGAGGCACCCGATGAACTGTACGACCTGTGGCGCGATCCGGCAGAGACCTACGACTGCGCCGCGGAGCAACCCGCTGAAGTGAACCGCTTGCGCCAGGCGTATGACACCTGGCTTTCAGACATCGCCGCAACGCGTGGCACCGGCACTTTCGACCCCGGTCCGATCGTGATCGGATCCGAGGTCGAGCCGACGACCCTGCTCACCCAACAGGACTGGCGCATCCGCGGGCGCGAAGGCTGGCTGAGCGACGATCTGCGCGGCGTGTGGCCGGTCATAATTGCCCACACGGGATGCTACCGCCTGCGGGTGCGCTGGCGCGATGGGGCACCGGATGGGGCGCGCTTCCTACGTCTCAATGGCCGGATTGTGCCGTTGCCGCCACCGGCAGCAGACGGTTGGAGCACGGTCGACGCCGAACTGACGTCTGATCGCTGCGAGGTCGAAGCGTGGCTGGAAACGCCCGCCACCATCACCGGCCTGTGGCAAGGACGGTTCTTGGCAGCGTCGTATATCGAGGTCGCCCTGGCAGCGGAATAAGCACCGCACCGCTTACGACGCCAGCACCTCGCGTAAGCGCGCGATCCAAGCGCGCGCGTTAGGCGGGATCTCGTCGTCGACGAGATTGCCGCGCGCGCATTCGAACGCTTGGCGCAGCGTCGCGATCTGGCCACGGCGTTGACCCAGACGAGCCGCCAGTTCCGCGTCCGAATGACCGTCGAGAATGCCGTCGGCCAAGGCGCGCAGTTGTTCGGGCGACCAATCGCCGGTGGCGGCCGGAGTGCCACGACTGCGCGGTTTAGCCTCGTCATGGTCGGTCGGCCCCAGGCCTAATCCGGCAGCTGCGGCGTCGCCGGGTTTCAGCACTGCGATGTGATCTACATTCACCAGCAGCGGACCGCCATCCGTGAGCAGGCGTATCCACCCTTTCGCCACGCGATCGACGATTCCGGCGACCACGGTGCCGTCGGCCAGAATACATTCGAGACGCAGACCAGGACGCAGGCCGGGAGGTGCTTCGCTCATGATGGCGCGCATCATTGCCTGGGTCTGGAGAGCAGGAAGTCTTCAATGACCCGGGCTGGGAAGTGATTGACAGCCGCCCCCGCTCCGGATGCTGGAACCGTCAAGCGTGGAGCCCTTGTGGTCCGTTTGGCCTCCCCCGGTCCAGATACCCTGCGGTTCCCTGGTTTTGCGGGTCTTTCCGTTTCCTTCCGCACTGCCAACGCATTCCCGCGTTCGGCTTCAGGATACACTGATCTCGGCATGTCGTCTGCCACCTTGGCCATCATCGATGGTCACTACTACGCCTTCAAGTTTCACTTCGGGATGCCTCCCCTCACCGGTCCGGGGGGACGTCCGACAGGGATGCTGTATGCCTTCGCTCGGCTACTCAAAGACCTGCGTAGCGGCGGCGAAGTCACCCATTTAATCGTGGTTATGGATCATCAAGATCCGACGTTTCGCGAGGGTATTTATCCCGCCTACAAAGCGACGCGTCCGCCGTGCCCAGAACCTTTGGCGGCGCAATTGCCGCACCTGCCGCGGTTGTGCGCGGCCACCGGTGTGCCCCTGATTGCCATCAGCGGCTACGAAGCCGACGACGTGATCACGACGCTGGCCGTGCAGGGCGCTGCCGCCGGCATGGACGTGCGCATCTGCTCCAAGGACAAGGACGTCGATCAGGTCCTGTCTGATCGCATTCGCACCTGGGACCCGGGCAAACGTATCCTGCGCGGTCCAGCTGAACTGCTGGCTGAAAAGGGCATCACGCCGGAACAAGTCATCGACTACCTGTGCATGATCGGCGACAGCTCCGACAATGTGCCGGGCATCGAGGGCGTTGGGCCGAAAACCGCGTGCAAGCTGTTGGCCCAGTATGCCACCCTGGACAATGTCATCGCCCATGCCAGCGAACTGACCAAGAAACAGCAAGAAAAGATCGCCGCCTTCCTGCCCAAGCGCGAGTTGACCCGGGATCTGATCACGCTGCGGCGGGTCGACGCTCTGCCACCCGTGGGCTCCTTTCTCATTCCTACCGAGCCGATCTTGGATCGCGCGGTCTACGAGGAATTCGGCCTTACCGTCAATCGCTTCCAGCCCGCGTCGGTAGCACCGGCGCTCCCGGCGCGTCCAGCCTCAAGCGATGCGCCGGTGCGCATTGTGACCACGCTGGCGGAACTCGCAGCCGTGCTGGCCGAGGCCACCGCCGCTGGCCGCGTTGCCTTCGATACCGAGACCACGTCGCTCGAACCGCTCGATGCCGAATTGGTCGGCCTGGGACTGGCCTGGGGCGCTCATGACGGACGCGGCTCGGTGTACGTGCCCTTCCGCGGTCTCGGCGCGCCGCTGATTGATCTCGCGGCTGCCACGCCCTTGTTGTGCACGTTCTTCGCCAACCCCGCCCTGCGCTGTTTGGCCCAAAACGCTAAATATGATGTCCGCGTGCTCGATCAGCTGGGCATTCTCATCGCCAATCTCGATGGCGATCCGATGTTGGCCTCGTGGCTGCTGGAACCAGGACGCGAAAGCCACGGGCTCGATTACCTGACCAAGACGTTCTTCGGCGAAGACAAGATTCCGACGTCGGCGGTGATCGATCTCGCAACGGGCCAGACCATGGCCGAGGTTCCCGTTGCCGATGTGGCGCGCTACTGCGGCGAAGACGCTCAGTGTACCTGGCGCCTGGCGCAGAAACTGGAAGCCGATCTCGCTGATCGTGATTTGCTCACCGTCTATCGTAAGCAGGAAATGCCGTTCGCGGCGTGTCTGGCGCGCCTGGAGCAAGCCGGCATTAGCGTCGATCCCGCCGTGCTCGCCGAGGTGCGCAATCACCTCGCCAGTTTCCTGGAGTCGGTGCTGACCAGCATCCGCCGCATCGCTGGGCCGACGTATAATCCGAATAGTCCGAAGCAGACCGCCGAATTACTGTTCGAGAAACTCAAGCTGCCGGTCATCACCCGCACCAAGTCCGGGCCGTCGACCGATGCCTCGGTGCTGGAAGCGCTGCGCACGCAGCACGAATTTCCCGACCTGCTCTTGCAGCATCGCAGCCTGACCAAGCTCATCGGCACCTATCTCGATCGCCTGCCCACGTTCATTCATCCGCGCACCGGCCGCATCCATGGCCATTTCAAGCAGACCGGCACCGAAACCGGGCGTCTCAGCAGCGATCAACCCAATCTGCAGAATATCCCCAAGAAGAGCGATCTCGGGCGCGAAATGCGTTCGGCCTTCGTCGCCGGCCCGGGTCGCATCTTCCTCGCGGCTGACTACAGCCAGATCGAATTGCGCGTGCTGGCGCATTTCTCCGCCGACCGCGAATTGCAAGCTGCCTTCGCGCGCGGTGATGACATTCACCGCTTCGTTGCCGCGCAAGTAGCGGGCATCGAACCGGAAGCCGTCACCCCACATCAGCGCAATGCGGCCAAGGCGGTGAACTTCGGCATCATTTACGGCCAGACCGCGTTTGGGCTCTCACAGCAACTCGGTATTCCTCGCAGTGAGGCGCAGCGTTTTATCACCGGTTACTTCGCGCGCTTCCATGGTGTCAAAAACTTCATCGACGATGCGGTCGCCCAGGCCACGCGCCGAGGCTGGGTGCAAACGATCGCCGGCCGCCGCCGCAACGTGCCGCAACTAGCCAGTGATAACCGCAATGAACGCCTGCAGGGCGAACGCATTGCGCTCAATTCCACCATCCAGGGCAGCGCGGCTGATTTGATCAAGCGCGCCATGCTGCGCTGCGCTGCCGGCCTGCCCGCGGGTGCTCGCTTGATCCTGCAAATTCACGACGAACTCGTGATCGAAGCCAACGAGTCCCAAGCTGATGCTGCGGCCGCTGCGCTGCAGGAAGCGATGATCGGGGCCTGGACCTTGGATGTTCCGCTCGTCGCTGAGGTCCGCCGTGGGCGGACGTGGCTCGACGTCTCATGACCATTGCTGACCACACTTTTATGGCTGTTTCTCCCCTTTTCCGGTCTTCCCTTTTCCACCTCATATCCGTTATCTCTTTTCAGGAATCTATCGCATGAATGCACCCAATGGCAATGGCGGCGACCTCTCTGGCAACGGCGGACGCCGTCGTCGTCGCCGTCGTGGCCGCAGCAACTATAACGGCAACGGCGGCGGCAACGCCTCGTCGGTCAGCGACCCATACGACGACGATGCCGACACTGGCTACGACGACGACACCGGTGGCAGTAACGGTGGAAATGAAGACGCCAACACCACCAATGGACCTGCGGCAGGCGGCAATCAGAGCGAGGTCTCGCTCACGGTTCCCGACGACAAGACCATCGTCATTGGAATTACCGGCGAACCCGGTTCAGGAAAAAGCGCCTTGGCCAAGGAACTGGTCAACCTCGGCGGCACCCTGATCGACGCTGACGCCATCGGCCATGACGTCATCGAAACGGCCATGGTGAAGAAGAAATTGATGAAAGAATTCGGCGAAGATATCATCGATGAAAACGGTGCCATCGCGCGTCGCCTCTTGGGTGCCAAGGCTTTCGCGGACACTGAAGCGACCGCCAAGCTCAACGCTATCGTTCACCCCAAGCTGACGACCGCGGTCAAGGCCGCGATCAAAAAAGCTGGAAATTTCATCGTCATCGACGCCGCCCTGCTGCATGAGCTGGGCTTCGGCGCTGGCTGCACGGCCGCCATCTACGTGCGCGCTCCTCGTGATGCACGCATTGCGCGTGTGGCTCAGCGTGGCTGGGACGAGGCGGAATTGAACCGGCGCGAAGCGGCCCTCGGCGATGCCGATGCGCGGCGCCGGCAGTGCGGTTTGACCGTCGACAATTCCGGCGATGTCGCCTTGCTGACCGCCTATGCCAAGCATATTCTGGCACGGCAGCTCGGCATCGATCCGGCCACCCTGCGCCGCGATACCCCGCCGGCAGCACGCCAAGAACGTCCTGACCGACCCGAACGTCACGAACGCCAAGCCCAGGCCGCCAACGGCGAGGCCTTCGCACCGCGTCACCCGCAGCAAGGCCGCGATAGTCAACCGCCGCGTGACCCCCGTGATGGACAACCGCAGCGGCCGCCGTCGCAGCCACCCCAGCCCGAGCGTGAGCCGGTCAAGGTTGAGCTCGACCACTACCTGCGCCAAACCCTGCCGCAGTTGCAGGCCGAAGCCGAAAAACTCGGCGTGCCGGATCTCAAATGGCTCAAGAAGCACGATCTCATTTGCGAGATTCTGCGCCGTGTCGCCGGTGGTCGTCAGGATGAGATCCTGGTCAACGGTTTCATGGAAATGATCAAAGAGCAGAACGCGTACATCCGCTCACCGATCAACGGCTATCTCGCGGTGTCGACGGACACTTTTGTGCAGAATCCGCAGATCCGCCGCTACGGCCTCAAGGCCGGCATGCAGATCACGGGTATCGCGCGGGCCCCGCGCGGAGCCGAGAAATGCCCGCAGCTCTTGAGCATACAAACGGTTATGGGTGAGCCCGAAAATCAACGCACGCCGGTGCAGGATTTCGAACACCTGATCCCACTGCATGCCCATGAACGTTTGTTCATGGAACTACCAAGCGATCCCACCGATTATTCGCTGCGCATCATCGACCTAGTGTCACCGATCGGCAAAGGTCAACGCGGCCTGATCGTGGCGCAGCCGAAGTGCGGTAAGACGGTCTATCTGCAAAAGATCGCCAATGCCATCACCACCAATAATCCGGAAGTCGAACTCATCGTCCTCTTGGTCGATGAACGTCCGGAAGAAGTCACCGACATGCAGCGCAGCGTGCGCGGCGAAGTCGTGGCGTCGACCTTCGATCAACCGGCACAGCGCCATGTGCAGTGCGCCGAGATGGTGATCAACAAAGCCAAGCGCATGGTCGAACGCGGCAAGGATGTCGTCATCCTGCTCGACTCGATCACGCGTCTGGCACGCGCCTACAACACGGAAGCGCCCTCGTCAGGTCGCATCATGTCGGGCGGTATTGAGGCCGGCGCGTTGATTAAGCCGAAGCAGTTCTTCGGTGCGGCGCGCAAAATCGAGGACGGCGGTTCGCTGACCATCCTCGCCACCGCACTGGTCGATACTGGGTCGCTGATGGACACGGTGATCTTCGAAGAATTCAAGGGCACCGGCAATATGGAGCTGGTATTGGATCGTCGTCTCGCGAATCGCCGTATCTTCCCGGCCGTCGACTGCGCCGCTTCGGGCACGCGCAAGGACGACCTGCTGATCAAGAACCCCGACGAGCTGCGCTGCGTCTGGGCCTTGCGTAAGTTCCTCGCCGAACGCAGTCAGGGCGATGCGGTCGACTTCCTGAAATCCAAGCTCAAGAACTACAAGACCAACGTCGAGTTCCTGCTCAGCATCGATCCGGAGAAAATGAGCGGGTGGTAGATCGCGTCCGGAAGTCCGGGAGTCCGGAAGTCTGACGGGGATGGCAATCGCTCGTTTTATGGGGCGCTTGGCCCACGTGGCCTTGCCGAACTCGTTGAGCCAGCAAAGACGGCGGCGGATCTGCGCTGGCTGCGGCCGTTCCTGCGGGGACGGCTGCGGGTGCTGGATCTGGCCTGTGGATATGGGCGGATCGCGGTGCCGTTGGCGCGGCGGCGGACGCTCTCTGTCAGTGGTCGAGCTTTCACCATCTGACCACGGTGGGCGCGCAGCGGCGATGCCTGCGCGCTGTGCATCGGCTGTTGGCGCCGGGTGGGATGGCGCTGATCGAAGTAGTCGATGGAGGCGATGCTGCCACGCAGCGCCGCTTACAACAACACGGACAGGGCCGCGATCGTCGCGTCGCGACTTGGACCATCGGTGCGGCGGCGATTCGCGTGTTTATTCACCATCGGGCCAGTCTGGCGGCGGCGTGTGCCGCTTGGCCAGCAAGCTGGCGCATTGAGGCCGTGTAGCCATGGCCATGCGCGCTTGATTGCGTTGCTGGATCAGGGTACCGGTGTGGCGTTGGAATCAGCGGCCGGTGCTATCGGAGGTGGCTCTTCCGTACCTTGAGCCTGCGGCTCAGGGGATTCCAAGGGCAAGGGCGACAGCGTCGGATCATTGGCCGCATTGGCGGCACTGACCGTGACCCCCACGGTTGCTGCTTCCAAGCGCAACCAGCTCGGGGCCTGGAAGAGCACCGGCATCTCACGCAGGCGATCCAGATCACCCACCGTGCGTAAGTCGACATAGCCGATCACGGTCGCCGGATCGAGCGCATCGACCAGATGCGAAGGCCCCTGGATATTGACCAGCACCTGGGTTTGTGCGAGCTCGAAGGCGTGTTTGCGCCAAATGTCCACCGGCGCCAAGACCTGGACCGCGATCGCGATCTGACGCCGGCGACTTTCGACGGGGGTCAAGGTGATGCGGGCGGTGATCTCGCCCACGACCACGCCTTCGGGTACGTCTGGTCGCAGCGGCACGGTGAACACGTCGCTGCTACTGATCAGGGTGTCGATGCCGGTCAGGGTGATCGGATGGAAGCGCAAACGCGGATGTTTGGTACGCAACTCATTCAGAGCCTGAATGGCACCGGTGACTTCGACCCGATGGCGGTCGAGGGCTAATTCGGTGCGTACACCGGCCGGCACGTCGAGCAGACGCGGCGGCTCGATCCAGAACTCCTGCGTTTCCAGGCGGCCGATCGAGACGCCGATGGCTTCGACCGTGGTGGGATTGACGCCGAGAATCGACACCTCGGCATCGATGCCGAGATTGGTCGTGGTAATGGCGAAAGTCTGGTGACCGTCCTGCAAGGCGCGCGTGCTCAGCTCTAGGCGCGGCCGGATGCTGCCATCGCGGATGTTGCGCAACACCGCTGCGGGACCACTCAATTCGACGCCGAATTCCCGTGGCGTGATATTGGCCACGCGATGGGTTGAGGGCAGACCAACGATCGAGCTTTCCTCGATGCTGACGGCCACAGTGGTGGTCACCCGCACTTGGCCCGCGGTATAGAACCACAACGCACCAGCGAAGATAAAGGCTACGATCTTGACCTGCCATTGTTGGCGCAGCCACGCGAAGGGCACCTTCTTGGCGATCAAGGCCGTGGAATCAGCCGTGACCTGCGCCCGCCGATCCGACAGTTTAGGGGCCGGTGACGAGATGGGTGAGGTCATCGGCGTCGGCGCATGCACTCCGAAATCATCGCTGTCGGTACTCATCGGGCGAGCTCACGCGTGCGGCGGCGTGTCTGCACGCTGCGGCCGAAGAAGGCATCGAGATCCTGGCGCGACAGCCCGCGCAGCAGTTTGCCGCGATCCGCAACGCTGATCGCGCCGGTCTCTTCCGAGACCAGGATGACCAGGGCGTCGGTGTCTTCAGAAATGCCGATGCCCGCACGATGCCGGGTTCCGGAGAGATGCTTGTAGGCCGCGTTTTCGGTCAGCGGCAAGATCACGCCGGCGGCCGCAATCCGACCATCACGCACGATCATGGCTCCGTCGTGGTAGGGTGAATCTTTCCAGAAGAAGGCGGTGATGGTCTTGGCGGTGAGTTCGCAATCGATGGAACTGGAATTGACGTAGTCGTCGAGACGATCACCGCGTTCAATGACGATCAAGGCACCGATGCGACGGTCTGCCATATACGTCACCGCTTCGATCAAATCGTCGATGACGCCGGTATGCGCCGACAGGTCCTGATGCGGGAACAGACCACCCATACGGGTCAGCAAGCGGCGCAGTTCGGGCTGGAAAACCACGCAGACCACGATGGCCGACAAGCCCAGAGCGGTTTGCAGCAACCAAGAAATGGCGTGCAATTGCAGCACGTGCGCGACGCCAGCCGAGGCCAGCACCGCGGCGATGATCAGCGAAATTCCGCGGATCTTGCCGCCGCCACTGGTGCGCTCAAACGCGATCAGCAGCCAATAGATCAGCAGCCACAACGCGCCGATCTCGAGCACGGCGCGGAAGATGTACCACCAGTAGGAGGCATCGCGCAGCGCATCGAAACCGGAGAAAGCGCCCATCAGAGCACCGCCTCGCCACGCAGGGCTGCGCTCATGCGCAAAGCCTGGGCCGCACCTGCGACATCGTGCACGCGCAGTATCGCGCAATGCGCGGCCAAGGCCGCATGCACCAGATGGCTGGTGGCATCACGCTGCGCTGGCGCGGCATCGCTGCCCGTCACGTGGGCGAGAAAAGATTTCCGACTGATTCCCAGTAGCAGCGGCCGGCCCGTCTCCGCCGTAAAGCGCGGCAGCGCCTGCAGCAGAGCGAGATTTTGCACGACGGTCTTGCCGAAACCGATGCCGGGATCGAGGACCAACGCGTCTTCACGCACGCCGGCGCGGACCGCGACCGCCATGCGTTCGAGCAGTGCTGTCAGCACCTCGTCGACCACATCGCGATAGCTCGGTGCGCGCTGCATGGTGGTGGGATCACCCTGCATGTGCATCAGCACCAGCGGACAGCCGGCGGCAGCAACCGCTGCGAGCAGATCCGGATCAGCGCCGGCGCTGACATCGTTGACCATGGTCGCGCCCGCATCGAGCGCGGCTCGAGCCACCGCACCCTTACGGGTGTCGATGGAGATCAACGCGCCACTGGCACGCACGGCGGTGATGATCGACACCACGCGCGCGATTTCGTCCGCCGCGGAAACCGGCGTGGCTCCTGGGCGCAC
>CAYQAQ010000042.1:0-12849 GCA_964415495.1 uncultured candidatus Brocadiaceae bacterium
GGTCCTAGGTCTTCCGGAATGGGGCTCTGCATCAGGTTGACCGTCCTGACGGGATTCGAAGACCCAGGACCCAGGACCTAGGACGTAGGACTCATTAAACAGGAAGCTCCGGAAATATATCAGCCCTCCCAATCACCCGTGAAATATCATGATCTGGCACGCCATCGAGATCGAGGCGAATGACGGGCAGCACCGGATCCGGACGTTCGCGCGGTACCTCGACGATGGTCTGACGGCCGTTCTGCACGAAGGGCAGATTGGCTCCGCTGCCGACCAGGGTGGCCTTGAGGACGCGATTGGTCAGGCCGCCGACGACGAAGGTGCCTTCGCCGTACCACTGCTCGACGAAGCAGTAGAGGCTGTTGCCTTTGACGCTGACCTTGCCGAAGACGTACCAGAACAGGTCGTGGCGATCGGTGCCGCGAATAGCTTCTTCATGACGAGCGAGCCATGCGCCTGCATCGCGCAGGATTTCACCGGCCCGCTCAGGAATGCGGCCTTGCGGATCAGGGCCGACATTCAGCAGTAAGTTACCGCAACCCGATGCGCAGGTGGCCAGGGTGCTGGCGATGCTGCGCGGTGATTTCCAAGCGGTGTCCACCGGGCAGTAGCCCCAGTGGTTATTGAGCGTCATGCACGATTCCCAGCGTCGGCCCTTGGCCGAGGCCGCTGCGTGCTGTTCGGGCGTGGCGAAGTCTTCCGTCGTGTAACCGCGGTTGTTGATCAGGATGCCGGGCTGCCAGGCGCGGACTTTCGCATTCAATTCGACCATGCGCCATTGATCGCTGGTGAGGCCTTGCGGCAGATCGTACCACAGAATGTCGATGGTCCCGTAGCAGGTCATCAGTTCTTCGACCAGGGCGTGGGTGTAGGCGACGAAACGGCGGCGGGCGGCGACATCGCCGTGCACGACGGCACGCTCCCAGTCGGGATGAAACCAGTCACCGAGCGAATAATAGAAACCGACCTTGATGCCCGCGGCGCGGAAGGCGTCAACGAACTCGCGCAGCAGATCGCGCTTGGCGGCGCTTTTGACGGCATTGAACGCGCAGGTGGGCGAATCCCACAGGCAGAAGCCTTCGTGATGCTTGGTGGTCAGCACCGCGTAGCGCATGCCGGCGGCCTTGGCCATCGTCGCCCAGGCGGCGGGATCGTAGGCACTCGCGGTGAAGGCCTCGGTGTGCTGACGGTAGCTGTCCCAGGGCACGGCCTCGCGGCTCATCGCCCATTCGCCGTGTCCGTGCACCGCGTACAGACCCCAGTGGATGAATAAGCCGTAGCGGGCATCGTCCCACCACACGCCGCGGTTTTCAGGAAATGGAATGGTCATGGCAGTGCCTGGGGAAAGAGACGAACGAGCCATCACACCGTTGGGCGACGTTCCGTGAGTTGGCGCAGAATGCCGCGATTGGTCCACAGATATTCCATCATCGACAGCACGCTGACGATGGCGCAGATCCAGCACGCCCAATAGGCGTAGGTGAGGTGCCACGGCGCCAATTCGAACCAGCAGGCGGGAAACGCGCAGATGGTGATCAAGGCGCTGCCTTGCAGCCAGGCTTTGACTTTGCCCGGCCAGCGTGCGGCGAGGACATAGCCCTTGCTTGCCGCCATCGAGCGCAGTGCGCCGGCCATCAGTTCGCGCAGCACCATCAGTAGCACCGGCAGCCACGGTGCCAGTCCAGCACCCAGGACCATGACGCCGGCCTCATTGCGGCCGATGGCGAAGACCAATGGCTTGATGGCAAAGGTCGTCGTGTCGTCAGCGAGCGCGGTCGGCACGGGGTAGCCTTGACCACCGGCGGGCAGCAGCAGCACGAAGAACACCGACAATCGATAGAACGTATCGCAAAACGGATCGGCGAGCTTGCCGAAATCGCTGACCTCTTTGCGCGCACGGGCGATCTTGCCGTCGAGATAATCGGTGAATTCAGCCAGACCGCAGAGCAACCCCGCGGCCCAGAAGCACAACGAATACTGAATCGGCAGCAGCAGGTAGCTGGCGACGATCACCGGTGCCAGCCAGAGACGGGCGAGGGTGACCTTGTCGGCCAAGGTCATCGCCATCAGGTCATCCCTTCACGATGCCGTATTTGGCCAGAGCGGCCATCAGCGTGGCGCGACCAGCAGCGGTGATCGGCACCATCGGCAAGCGGAAGCGCTCGGCGCACAGGCCCAGGGCGGCCACAGCGGTCTTGGCGGGAATCGGATTGGTTTCGCAGAAGGCCGCTTTGGCCAGTTCATGCACGATGGTGTGCTGACGGCGGGCCTCGGTAATGTCACCGCGAGCAGCGGCATCGCACAGAGCACGCATGACCGCGGGGGCAAAGTTGGCGACGACGCTGATCACACCGCTGGCGCCGACAGCCATCAACGGCCACACCAAGCCATCCTCGCCCGACAGCACGCGCACGCCGCGCGTGACCAGTTCGTGCGCTTTCTCGACGCTGCCAGAGGCCTCTTTGACCGAGTCGATGCCGCCGAGGGTCGCCACGCGCATCACGGTGTCGACATCCATGTTGGTGCCGGTGCGGCTGGGCACGTTGTAGAGCACCATCGGCAGACGCGTCGCATCGCGTACGGCGCGGTAATGCTGGAACAAGCCTTCGGGCGTCGGCTTGTTGTAATACGGCGTGATGGTGAGGATGCCGTCGGCACCGGCGCGTTCAGCGGCTTTGGCGAGTGCCACGGCCTCGGCCGTGGCGTTGGAACCAGCGCCAGCGATCACCGGCACGCGACCGGCGACCTGCTGAACGACCTCGGCGATGACCTTGCCCTGTTCATCGTGGGTGAAGGTCGGGCTCTCGCCGGTCGTGCCGCAGGGGACGATGCCTTGCGTGCCCTGGGCGATGTGCCAGTCCACCAAGCCCCTGAGGGCTTTCCAGTCAACCGAGCCGTCTTCAGCATACGGGGTGACCAGGGCGACAATGGATCCACTGAACATGACGTCTCCGGGGCCGGACACGTTGGGCCTGTTCGCGCCGACGCCAGCGCTGATTGCTGCATGGGCTCAGCAATGGGCTCAGCGGTGGGGGGCGGCCAGCGCGTCCTTCATCTCGCGCACCGCTCGCTCCATGCCGACCAACATGGCGCGGCTGATGATGCAGTGGCCGATGTTGAGCTCGCGTAATCCGGGCAAATGCAGGAGATCCCCGACGTTGCGGTAGGTCAAGCCATGGCCCGCATGCAGGCGGATGCCGACCTCGGCGGCCGCTGCGGCGGCGGCCTCCATGCGCGCGGTCTGGGCGGCGATGGTGCCGTCCACGTCCAGCCCCCGCGTGGCCTGCCAGACATTGGCCCAGGTGCCGGTGTGTAGTTCAACCGCTTGCGCGCCGACCGCGTGGCTGCGGCGCACGGTGTCGGGATCGGGTTCGATGAACAGGCTGACCAGAATGCCAGCGTTGCGCAGCGTGGTGATGGTGTCGCGCAGGGCGCGATCGTCCTCGCGCACCAGCAGGCCGCCTTCGGTGGTCAGCTCTTGGCGGTGCTCAGGTACCAGGCACACCTGATCCGGCTTCACGGCGAGCGCGATGCTGAGAATGTCTTCGCCCACCGCCATTTCGAGGTTCAGCGGCACTTGCAGCGTGTCGCGCAGGAGTCGCACATCACGATCCTGGATGTGGCGACGATCCTGGCGCAAGTGCACGGTGATGCCGTCGGCTCCGCCCAATTCCGCCAGCACGGCGGCGGTGACCGGATCAGGCTCGATGGTTTTACGTGCCTGGCGCACGGTGGCGACGTGGTCGATGTTGACGCCGAGATGGATCATGGCGGCAGAGCGTAGGGGGGAACGGCGCGGGGCCATGGCTAAGGCGTGGGATTTCAGAACGCGGTGATTCCCTCGCTTGGACGCCTCACTCGGCCACCAAACCGATTGCGCCCCTGGGGTACGAGATCATCGTGGGCACCCCGGCCACGCCCCCGAAACCCGAAACCAGAAACCCGAAACTGCCAACCGAATGGGCCATGAACCCCCGCCGACTCGCGCCGAGATGCGCGCCGACCTGGCTGCCGAGTATGCAGCCATCGCTCCCGAGCATCTGCGGCGGCGGCCGGTGATCGACTCGCCGGGCGGTCGCACGGTGATCCTGGCCGGATCGGGCAAGCGGCAGCGCTTGATCAATTGGGCGTCAAATGATTACCTCGGCGCCCTGTCGCGCTTGAAGGTCAAGAATGGGGCGATGCGCGCGATCCGTCGCTTTGGTCCGGGTAGCGGCGCGGCGCGTCTGCTCGGCGGTCTGCGTTGCCATCGTCAGCTTGAGGAGCGCCTCGCTGGTTTTCTCGCGGTTGAAGACAGCGTGGTCATGACCACCGGTTATCAGGCCAACCTAGCCGCGGTGACCACGCTGGTCGGCCCACCCGAAGACGTTGTCATTCTCGACCGTTTGTGCCATGCGTCGACCTACGACGCGGCCAAACTGAGTTCGGCGTCACTGCTGCGGTTTCGCCACAATGACTGCGAAGATCTTGAGCGCCAATTACAGCGCAGCGTTGGTGCGCGTCGGCGTCTGGTGTGCGTCGAATCGATCTATTCGATGGATGGCGACGAAGCACCCTTGGCTGACATCGCCGCGTTGTGCGAGCGTCATGGCGCGCTGCTGTTGGTCGACGAAGCGCACGCCATCGGCGTGCTCGGCACCGGCCGCGGACTTTGCGCAGAACTCGGCGTGCGCGCCGATCTCTGCGCCTGTTCGAAAGCCCTGGGCGCCCAGGGCGGGTTCATCGCTGGCGATCGCACGTTGATCGAATTGGCGGTCAACCGTGCGCGCAGTTTTCTCTATTCCACCGCGCCGGTCCCTGCGGCTATGGGCGCTGCGGTCGGTATGCTCGACGTGCTGCGTGCGGAACCGCAATTGCCGACCGAACTGCTCGCACGCTGTGCTACTGTTCGCGCCGCCATCGTCGCCCAAGGTTGGCACCTGCCCGCCGGACGCGGCCCGATCATGCCACTCGTGATCGGGGACGAAGCCGCCACCGTAGCCCTCGCCGAACGCCTGCGCGCCGCTGGCCATTACGCACCAGCCATTCGCTCGCCGACCGTCCCCGTCGGCGCCTGTCGCATACGTCTGACGTTGACCTTGGCGCATAGGGATGCGGACGTGCGGAAGCTCCTCGCTGCGCTCGGGCATTGCCCCTGTCCGGAAGTCCGGGAGTCCGGAAGTCCGGAAGTCCCCTAGCACAAGGTGTTTGGGGAAATCAGCGGAAAACGTGCGTTGCCTAAGCCTCAGCAAATGAGGGTGCCAGCCATCGCCGGCAGGACTTCCGGACTCCCGGACCTCCGGACCGGGGCAATGTTATCAATGCCCGCCCAGCACGCTCGCCATGATCTTGGGGTCGCACTGCCCGAAGCCGCCGGCGGCGTCGATGGTGGTGCCTTTGAGCGCCTGCGCGGCGGGTGTGCCGGCGAGGGTGCAGACGTCGGCAGTGTCTTGGGTTTCGAAGACTTTCAGGCCTGCGTCCTTGGCTTTGGCGACGCCCGCGTCGAGATCACTCATGAGCGCCGAGCGCGTCCACGCGATGCTGACGCCGAGGTAGTGGCCGTTGCGGCGATCGCCGACTTCGTTTTGGCCCTGAACGACAATCGGCACCAATGCTTGCTTGGTGCTGGGATACAGGCCCGAGCCCTGCAAGCGACCATCGTTGGGTGAGAGGGGGATGACGACGTACCAGGGCGCGCTGCGCGGCGCGCGGCGCGCGTGCTGGGTGCACAGGTGGTAGACGCCGAAGACGTTGACGGTGAAGACGCGGGCGTAGTCCT
Source organism: uncultured candidatus Brocadiaceae bacterium (assembly GCA_964415495.1). Taxonomy (GTDB): domain Bacteria; phylum Planctomycetota; class UBA11346; order UBA11346; family UBA11346; genus CAYQAQ01. The sequence continues at coordinate 5,759 of CAYQAQ010000042.1, forward strand.
CGGGCTTGATGCCGACGAAGATCTGCGGGTGGTTGATCGCGGCGAACGGATAAACGTGCGTCGCGGCGAGGTTCTGATCCTTCAGGTGGCCAAGCAGGGCATCAATCTGCGCCAGATCACCTTGGTTGACTTGAGCCGGCAGCACGCTGCCCGTACCGGCTTCGCTGGCGAGCTGCTCGGCCGCGGCAGTGATGCGGGCGAGATCGCGGCTGCCGGTGATCACGACCTTGGCACCGCCGCGGGCGAAGTTGCGCGCGATGGCGTAGCCGATGCTGCTGGGGTCAGAGGCTCCGGTAACGATCACCACCGCATCGCTGAACGCGACGCCTTGAGCAGCGGCGGCGAGCAGGGCGGGAAAGCGCGCATCATCGACCAGCGTGGGATCAATGGCGGGGGTCCAAGTACCGGGAGCTCCGCTGCCGATCCACGTTCCGAAGGCTGCACTCATGGAAAGCTCCCTGTCCGGGTGCGGACGCGGCCGGGATGGGGCGTCGCACGCGGGAAGGGCCTCATTTAGGGATTGGGCCGCGTCCGCCAAGCCCCATCCGGCGATTGCTCCCCGGACCAAGGGGCAGCACAATAGCGCGCCATGCGTGTCGCCCCCGCTCTGCTATTGTTCACTGCCTTGCTGCTGCCGGCGGCCGAAGGCGAAGGCTCGCCGTGGTTGCCTGCCATCGCCGCGCTGACCGATAACCGGCCGCAGGTGCATGGCCCGGCGCTAGAGGCCTTGATCCGCCATGGCCCGTCGGTGCTGGTCGATGTCAGCAGCTTGGCCACCGATGCCGATTGGCAGGTGCGTGCACGCGTGGTGACGGTGGCCGCCGGCGTCGGTGGCAGCGAAGGCGCGGCCATCTTGGTGCGCTTGGCTGCCGATCCCGACGAGCGCGTGCGCGAGGTCACCGCTGCTGGCTTAGGACGCACGCCGGGCCAAGGCGTGTTCGATGCGCTGCATCGCTTGCTCTACGATCGCCATCTGCGGGTGCGCCAATCAGCCGCTGATGGCTTGGGCGTGCTCGGCGATGCGCAAGGATTCACGGCCCTGGCCAAGCTCTCCGACCAAGAGCCTGCGGCGTTGCGCCAGCGCCGCATGGAGGCCTTACGTCGCCTCGCCAATCGTCCGGACTCCATTCCGGCCCTCGCGGCCATACTCATGGAGACCAGTGGCGTCGAACGCCGTAATCTGCTCGAAGCGCTGGTGGCTATTCCCGACCCGCGCTTGGTACCTGCGTTGGTGCATGTGCTGAATACTGGCGATGATCTGCAGGCGGCGCATGCTGCCTTAGCATTGGCCGCCAGCGGCGATGGGCGCAGCTTGGAAGCCCTGTGCACAATGGCGGCGGATACGCGTCGCATTCAACCCGCACGCGTGGCGGCCGACACCCTGTCCAAGCTCACCGGCGTGCGCGCTGCCGCTGGCGCGACGTGGGCACTGTGGTGGCGTGACAATGCGGATATGGTGCAAAGCGTGCTGGCGCGCGATGCCTTCGTCGCCGACCTGCACGATCCGAATCGCGCGGTTACACGCGAGGAATTAGCTGCATTCACGCCTGACTTGCTGATGCCCTTGGTCGATGGCGTGCTCGGCGATGGCGCGTGGTGGTGGCGGCGGCGGGCCGGACAGATCTTGCTGCTCGATGATCCCGCGCGGTGGACGCCGGTGTTGCTGCAACGCATCCGCATCAGCCCACCTGGCGAAGAGCGCTTGGCCTTGATCATTTTGCTCGATCAGTATGGCGATCCCGGCGCGCGCGCGGGGCTGCGTGAACTCCACGCCGCAACCATCAACCAAACCGGCCGCAATGATCCCGAGCGTGCTGCGCTCGCCATCGCGCTCGAAAGGCGCGGCGCCAAGCCGGAAGCCGGCGTTCCCACTGGTCCGCGTCCTCGTCGTCCCTAATTGGAATGCCAATGTCCTTGCATGCGCAACTTGATGCTTTGTGTGCCGCGATCCGCGTGCGTAGCCACCTCACACCGAAAGTGGCCATCCTGCTCGGCACGGGTCTGGGGGGACTGGCTGAACGTATCACCGCCGAGGCACGGATTCCGTTTGCAGCCATAGACGGCATGCCGAGTGCCAGCGTCGAAGGCCACAAAGGCGAGTTCGTGCTTGGGCATCTCGCGGGCGTGCCAGTGGTGGCGTGCAGTGGACGTCTGCATTGTTATGAAGGGCACTCCGCTGCCGATGTCGTGTTGCCGGTCCGCATCATGCGGCAGTTGGGCGCGTCGGTCTTGGTGATGGGTTCGGCGGTGGGTGGTTTAGATCCGCGTCATCGCGTGGGTGATCTGGTGGTTCTGCACGACCACATCAATTTGATGGGCGTCAATCCGCTCGTCGGGCCCAACGATGAACGCATTGGCCCTCGTTGGCCAGACATGATCGAACCTTATGATCATGAGTTGCGGCGCTTGGCCATTGCTGAAGCCCTCAAGCAGCACGTTGCCCTCCAAGAAGCCGTTTATGCCGCCGTGCTCGGTCCGAATCTCGAAACCCGCGCCGAATATCGCATGTTGCGCACCCTCGGCGCGGATGTGGTCGGCATGAGTACCGTGCCCGAAGCGATCGCGGCGGTGCATTGCGGCCTGCGCACCTTGGCGTTGGGCATTATCACCGACCGTTGCTTGCCGGATGCGCTGGCCCCGGCGGACGTTCCCGCGATCATCGCGGCGGCACAAGGTGCCGAGCCTGTACTGACCCAAATCATCTCCGCGCTTCTCCCGCAACTCTGATCCTTTCATTCAATACGCCCCCGCGAAAGCTTATCTCATGACCTTGACTGTCACCGCCGATTCCCGTCCCTCAGCCCTGACCGCCATTGTGGTCGGTCATTTCGCCGGCAATGCGCCCAAAGCCGTGCAGCAGATCGCGGCCACATTGGCCAAGGGCGATCTCAGCGGTAGCCAACGTGTCGTTACCCCGGAAGGGGCCTTCGTCGTACTCAAGCTCGAGGACAAGGCCTGGCTGGTCGGAGGCGAGGCGTGGCGTCTGCTCGGCAACGAGATTGTCAGCCAAGCGCGGGCTGCCGGTGCCGATAGCGTCAGTGTACCCCTGGATGGCAAACGCGCCGACGCGCAAGCGATGGTCGAAGGCGCTATCCTCGGTGATTACCGGTACCTCACCTATCGCAGCGGCAAGGCGGCGAAGCGGTCCGTGCTGACGTTGCGCGTCCCCGGTGCCAAAGAGGCGGTCGCAGCGGGTCGCATCGTCGCCCAGGCGCAGAACACCGCGCGGGAACTCGCCGACGCACCGCCCAACGACCTGAATCCGGAAACGTTTGTCGCCCGCACGCGCAAACTGCTGCGCGGCACGGGGTTGACCCTGCGCGTGGTGCAAGGACTTGCAGCTTTACGCAAAGCCAACTTCCCGGGTTTAGTCCAAGTTGGCAAAGCAGGCAGTGCGGCGCCAGCCTTGATCGAAATTGTTTACAAGCCGAAAAAGGCCAAGGCCGGCAAGACTCGTTTGGCGTTGGTCGGCAAGGGCATCACCTTCGACTCCGGTGGCATCAGCCTCAAGCCCGGTGCCCAGATGTGGGAGATGAAGGCCGATATGGGCGGCGCTGCCGCCGTCGTCGGTGCCATGCAGATCATCGCCGCGACCAAACCCGGCGTGCCGGTCACCGGCTATTGTGCTCTGGCTGAAAATATGCCCGACAGCGATGCGCAGCGTCCGGGTGACATCTATCGGGCGCGCAATGGCAAATTCATCCACGTCGACAACACCGACGCCGAAGGCCGCTTGGTGCTCGCGGACGTGCTCACCTACGCCTGTGAAAAAGGTGCCACGCATATCGTCGACGTGGCGACGTTGACCGGTGCCTGTCTGGTGGCGCTTGGTCAGCACATCGCCGCCGTACTCGGCCGTCACGATACCTGGAATCAGGCGGTGCGCGCGGCGGGCCAAGACGTGGGCGAGGAGTTCTGGCCCTTGCCGTTGTACGGTCAGTACCGCAGTTTGATCGATCACCCACATGCGGATATGAACAATATGGGCGGCCGCTATGGCGGCACCATAACAGCGGCACTGTTTTTGGCGGAATTCGTTGATGAAAATGTGCACTGGGCCCACTGCGATATAGCGGGTCCGGCGATCCAGACCAGTGGCTGGCGCTATTACGCCAAGGGCATGACCGGCTTCGCGACGCGCAGCTTGGCGCGCATCGCGCACAAGCTGTAAGCCAGCATCAGCGGTATGGGGCAGGCTTTACCCACGACCAAACCGCGCTCACCGTTCATCCTGACGGTGGGTTGGCTGTGCGTTATTCCCGCTGCGGCGGTGGGCATCGCGGTACTGAGCGCGCCGTGGGGGTGGCTGGGTGATCTCGGGACGCCGTGGTCGACGCATGCGGCCGTGCTGTTGCTGGTGCCGCTGGTGCTGTGGCGGCGTTGGTCGCCCATGGCGTGGGCCTTGGCGGTCGTGTTTCTGATGCTGTTGACGCCGCGTCTGCTCAGTGCCTGGAGTGCGCGCTCCGTGCCGCTGCCGGAGGCACAGCACCATCTGTCCGTTGCCGCTTGGAATGTGTACAAAGACAATCCGATGCGAGCAGGCGACGTACCTGGCTTTGCTGCCCTGGCTGCTGATGTCGTGGGGCTGATCGAGATCGACCAGGGCGATAAAGATAGTTTGACTGCGGATCCTCGCTGGCCGCATCAGCATTGGGAACATGGTGGTGGCGATGGTCACCGCGGTTTCGGCAGCGCCCTCCTCAGCCGCTATCCGCTGACGGATGTGGTGATCCATTGCCTCACCAGTGACGTGCTCATTGATGCCATCATTATCGTGGAGGGAGCGCCGATCCGCATCCTGGTGGTCCACACGATATCACCGGGTTCTGCGGAGCGATCACGCTTGCGTGCACGGCAGATGGATGCCACCGCCCGCCTCGTGCGCCGCAGCGAAGCGCCGGTCATTGCGCTCGGCGATTGGAACTGCACGCCGGCTTGTCGCGTGTGGCAAAGCATCCACCACGCAGGTTTGCGCCGCGCCCGACAGCCCGCTGCCGCAACGTGGCCCGCCGCGCTGGGGGCTTTCGGTATCGCTATCGACCATGTCCTGACCCGCGACGCGGATGTGATCGAAACGCACGCGCGGACCCTGCGCGGCAGTGATCATCGCTTGATCGAAGCGGTCATCGGCTGGTAAGCCGTGACGAGGGGTTACCAGCCTTCGGCTGGAAAGGGCGGCGTGCGCGCGGGGCCGGTGGTGAAGATCGCTTGGCGTAATTCGCCGCCTGCGCCATCCCAGCCGATTCGCTCAGCGCCCGCAGGCAAGGTGACTTCCATCTTCTGACCACCCAGAGCGACCGCGAGCACCGCTCCCTGCGCCCGCACCTGGAGTTCACGTTCAGCGAGCGGCGCACCGCCAAGGGCAAGGCGTTGCAATTCACGACCATCCAGGCGCAAGGCCGCGCTGCTGGGGCTGATGAAGCATTCGGCGACGTGATTTTTAGCGAGTTGAATACGTAGGACGACGGCCGAATTGGGCTCGTGGAAAATGACCGTTCCGGTCAGCGCCCAGCGTGCTTGCGTCGTGCCGGTTTCCGCGCTGGTGCTTGCCGTCACGTCGACGCGCTGCCACGCATACGGTTGATCGCTGGCACTCAGATCGGCGACTTCATCGGCACGCACGCGCAGGCGGGCGCTTTCGATACGACCACTGGCGACGGCTAGGCTGCTGCGGTTCTCACGAATCTCGATCGCCAGGACACACGCAGCGGTGACCTGCACCGGCTCGGGGCGATCAGGCAAGCCGATGGCAAAGTCGCCCGCCGTGCGAATCCAGGCCCGGCCCGACAGTAAGGCGAGGCCCTTGCCACCGGCAACTACGTGCTGGCCGGGCAATCTCCCAGCGGTTATTTCGGGAGCGCCGACAGCAGCCGCATGTATGGGCACGGCATCACCACCCTGATGTTGGCCGAAGCCTTGGGCATGATTATCGATGAAGAGCGGGAGGAAGCGGTGCGCGCAGCTTTGGAGCGGGCCGTGGCCGTTACGGTAGCGGCGGCCCGAGTGCCCAAGAGTGCGCAGCATCGCGGCGGTTGGCGCTATCAACCCCGCGACCAAGGTTCAGACCTCAGCCTCAGTGGCTGGCAGCTCATGAGTCTCCACGCCTGCGCCCAGGTCGGCATCGACGTCCCGGAAGCGGTCATTGCTGATGCCGTCGCCTACGCCCGCCGGCTGACCTCACCCGATGGCCGCGTCGGGTATGAGAGTCCCGGTCAGGATCATCCGGGTTTACGTGGCGCGGCCCTGCTCAGCTTTGCCGTCGGTGGTCAGCAGGATGCGCCTGAAGTCGCACGTATCGCTGACCGCATCCTTCGTCAGCCGATCGCCTGGCAGGGCAGCTGGTTTTTTTATCGGGCGTATTATGACGCCGTTGGACTGAGTCGCGCGGTGCCGGCGCAATGGTCCGCCTACGCCGCGACCTTGGAAGGCGTGCTCATCGATCACCAATCCGAAGACGGCTCCTGGCCCACGCCGCCCGGCGACAACGAGGGCAACCATGGCGTCGTCTATCGCACGGCCATGGCGACATTGGCCCTTGCGGTGGGCAAACAGGTGTTGCCGGCATATCAGCGATGAGCGGCGAGTGGCGAGTGGCGAGTGGCGAGGGCCCTTATTTGGGATCAACCCTGCGTGGTCCGATATGGTCTTGAACAGATCCCTCGCCGCTCGCCACTCGCTCCTCGCCACTCACTCACTTCACACTCACCTTCGAACACGGCTTATCCGCAATCTTGGTGCCCCGCGCGGCGATGCCGCCGGGTTCCAAGGTGGCGAGGTCAAATGTAGACTGCGTGCTGCGTGCCCGCGCCGAGGGTAGGAAGTGGCAGGTGGCGATGCCCTTGGCGGCAGTCTCCAGATAGTCGATGCGACCGTCGCCATCCTTGATCAGTTCATATTCCTTGTCATGGATGAAGCCCTTGATGGTGGTGCGCTTCGCCCACGGGAACTTCTTCTTGTCACGATAGATCACCGTGAAGGTGAGGCCTTTTTCGGAATCGAAGACCTCCAGGCGTAGGAGTTTGCCTTCGAGTACGGTCTTCTCCGGCGGAGCCATGATGCGGTAGCGACCATCGTCGAAGATGGCGATGACC
>CAYQAQ010000043.1:0-12675 GCA_964415495.1 uncultured candidatus Brocadiaceae bacterium
GGGACCCTGCATTTCCCCTTGGCGGCGGTCATCCCCACCCATCATGGACCGTCCAACGCTGACGGGGAGGTCCATGAACGCTACAATCGAGGCACTGCTGGAACTCCACGTGATTGACCAGAAGCGCCAAGCCATCCGCGCCAAACGTCGCGCCAAAGGCAAGCTGGCTGCGCAGGCTCTGGCCGACGCCACGGCCAAGCAGACGGACGCCAGCGCCATCACCACCGAAGCCGAGCGTCTCGACGCCCTGATTCGCCAATATCAGGCCGACGCCGAACGCTGCCAAGCCACCATCGAAGAGCAGCGCGCCAAGCAGATGGAGGCCAAGACCAACAAAGAGTACATGGCCATCATCAACGGCATCGAGCAAGCCCGCCTGGAAAAAAACCATCGCGAGCAGAGCTTGGCCGAACTGACCAAGAAGCGCGCGCTGATCGCCGCCAAGGCCGACAAGGCCGCCGCCGCTGCCGCTGAAGCGCAAGCTGCCGCCGAAGCCGCCGCGCAAGCCGCCAAGGAAGCCGAGCAGCCCGGTCCGGACGAAGCTGCCCTCGACGCCCAATACGCGGACGCCAAGCAGAAGGTCGACCCGGCTTTCCTCGAGGCTTATGAGCGCCTCGCCAACGCCGGCATCAAGACGCCGATGCTGCGCGTCGACGGTCGCACGCGCTCGACCCCGATGGGCGCGGTCATCAGCATGAACCAGCTTGAACAGATCAAGATGGGCAAGCTGGTGTTGGCGACAGGGTCGAATCAGATTTTATTTGCTGAATAAAGGCGTTTTTAAAAGGTCCTGAGTCCTAGGTCCTGGGTCCTCTATCAGTGGCGACACTCCCCGATAAGGGTGCCGCCGTCGTCGACCGTGAAAAAGCCCCTTTCGCTCAGGTAGCCCGGGCCCTCATGGAGTCGAGATTGCGCACCTCATTGTCGATGATGCTGCGTAGCCCAAAAACCACGCCCGCGAGCGCTGCTGTGCCCAGAGCCAAAGGAAGCGGAGGAGCTTCCGCAGGTTCCACCCCGCTGCAGCCAGCAGGAGATTCATTTCGTCGCCGTCCTGGCCGTGCAGGAAGTTCCGCCCGAGACGGTGATCCGACTTCAGATGTCCGATCACCGGTTCGACGCGCGCCCGTCGGCGCAGCAGGCGGCGCACGCGGCGTCCTTCTGGTCGTCGCATAGCAGTCGGCCAAATCAGCTTCCAGCGATTCCCACGGCAGCTGCTTTGCCTAACGAACCAGCTTGTGGTTCGGGTCCAGCATCAGCGACAAGTCCGGGGCCAACAACGGCTGCTGCGGATTGGGCTTCAGGCGGCCAAGCATAACTCCTTCGTATCGACTGGGTTTTGGGGGGGTCCCGAAGATTCCCGGGTATCCAAAAACCGGGCGAGATGATATACGTCCTTTACTGGCAAATGGTTGAGTGCTTTTTCAGGATCGACGCTTGAGGAATATTTAACAAGTACGCGGCGGACCTCAATTAGTTGCTTGGCAATGATAACTATTTATGTAATAAATTCATTTCCTAATTGTTCCACAGTGATTGTGCCAGCGATTAAAAGCGGCTTTCAGGCACGACAAGACTGTCGCCAGGTTGCAAATCAATATCTGGTGATTCACCTGCCAAAATATTTTTCAGGTTGATAGTCTGGGGTGATTCGCCGGTACGCAGCAGTAAAACGCCGCTTTGTCGAGCAAAGCGGCCAAAGCCCCCAGCTTGAGCTATGGCTTGACTTGCCGTTAAATTTCCTTGGGTCGGAACGTCAAGTGCTCCTGGGCGCAGAACCTGACCAAGGACATAAATGCGATCTCGGCGCGGGACAACAATGGTGTCGCCCGGTTGCAGACGCGGATCGCTAGCTAACGAAGCAGGATCGTCACCATAGGGAACCTGGATGGAAGTTTTCGTTCCAGGCTCGTCTGGATTGTCACGCATAACGCGGGTTCCGGCACGATCAGCGGTTTCAATAAAACCGCCGCTGGCGGCGATGGCCTGTAAGGCAGAAAGCGGATCGCCAGTAAGACTCACTGATCCGGGCACTCGCACAGCACCAAGCACATAGACGGAACGCTGGGCGCGTTCGGCGACGTTAATGGCAACATCTGCCTGGATCAGGTATCCATCTTCGAGGCGCTCGCGAATTTCACGGGCGACTGCCTCTGGAGTTCTACCGGTAAAAACCACGTCACCTATGAAATGATACGAAACGTTCCCCTCTACCGGCACACGTACATTCATGTCTAAATCGACATTGTCATGTACGCGCACCTCGACGAGATCTCCGGGCCGCAATTCCTGGCCGCCTTCAACACCTTGCAATAGAGCGGCACTCTGAAGGAGAGCGGCACTACAAAATAAGAGATTCATGAGGAAGCGCATAATAGCAGTTTCTACCTAATGACGGGCATGGAGACAATCACCACACGGTTAAGAACATCAGCTGAGTACGAAAGCTGTGGCTATCGCCAGCATAGGTTGCGGTATAATCATCTGCATACACCTCGAGGCGGACAGCCATGCCATTGCGAGGAAAGTGATATTCAATCGCCGCTGTTCCTTCAAGAATTCGACGATCTTCGACCTTCTCGCCCGTTGGACGACCAGTGTCATAACCGTGACCAAAAGTGGCCTGGGCAGCTAGCTGCCAATCTTGGGCTAAACGAATGCGGGTGATCGGTCCGATTTTAGCCAGCGTTTCGGCGTTACCGGCACTATTATCATCCAGATCGACGGTAAATGTTATTCCAACAGTGCTTTGATCGGCAAATTCCCAGTTCGCAACCATGGAAGCCAACGGAGCATAAACATCGTTTCCACTATTTCCGGTATCATAGACGCGCATCGTTGCACCAACATCCGCTGCGAATTTTGTCTTTTCGCTGATATGATGCACAATACCTATCAGCAGAGCCACGCCAGTCGAACTGGTATAGGTCGTAGTTTCCCTGTATTGTGTGGTATTACCACGAATCCGCAGGCCGTATCTACCGCGAGACCGATTGAGGAATCCGTACAATTCGGCGTTCCCCTTCCAATTATCACGGTCTTCCCCAGCGCCATCATATTCTTCCCCACTTGCACCAGCGCGCAGCACGGTCCCACCTTTGGCGAATAAATTGGCTACGCCCACACGTCCGTATACGCTGTCAACCCGCGAGCTGGTACCGAGAACCGCCACGACGCCATCTTCACGCGAAATTCCACCATCACCTTCAACCCACCCATTTTCGGCCTGATGACGACCATTCACCCGCAAGTAGCCGGTCCAATCATGATCCGGTTCGGTATCGTGATATCTCCGATACAACAAGGCTGCGTCGGTCTCAATGCGATCCGTCGGAGTGATAAACCAACGGACAGTAGCACCCATAAGTCCAATGCCCCAAACCGTCGAACCGCCGTCACCACCACGCGGATCGTCACCCGCACCGGCTCCTAGCCCAACGTAGGGATGGAGACTTAACGTTCCATCTGCATAAATCAGGTTCGCCTGAGGCGCCAATGGGACTTTATCCACCAGAACGAATTCCTCCGGCTGTGCGCTCGCTAGAACAAGTGATAGCAACAGCACCGGGGTCATGGCTATTTCCTGTTTAGTTCAAATCGGATGGATATATCAGAGTCAGCTTGGGCGGGAATATGAAGCAAACGAGTCGTTTGCCCATCAAGCCGAATACCTGGGTCAAGAATGGCCCTTGTGCTGCCACCCCAGCTCAAACGAACCTGAGCCGGTTTGACCGAAAAAATTCCACTACCATGGGCACCCTGCCATTCAGTTTCGCTGCTCTGCCAATATAAGGGCAGCGTCAGTCCACCGGCACCCTTACGGGTCAAGACCAAGGCCTGGCCATCAAGAGCTGCATTCCAAATGCTTTCCTGTTTATTCGGCTTGCCACTTGGTGGTCGTGGAGCAAGCACAATGGCACCAAGACTTTCACTCCAAATAGCCGCTGGCTCGCCAGTCTTGCCGACCTGAAGCACATAAAACTCTCCTAACCGAATCGCGAATATTCCAGGAAGCTCTCTGATAAAATTTTCAGTGCGACAGGGTAATGGTGCAGATGCGAGCGGTTTTTCCAAAGCACAAGCAATGGCTTCAGAGGTCCATGGGGCCTCAATAGCCGACGACGTCGCTGTCAATTGCATGGATCCCTGCATTGCTTTTCGTGCCCACCAAGGGTCTTCATTGATCAGGTGGGGGAATACCATACCCAGATCCAGACCCTGTTCCGGGCGCCGAAGTAATCGCCACCGGGTTGCAGCGAGGGGCAGGGCATCTCGAGCCAAGATAAGTCCTGGCCAACCCGGCGCACCGAGTGGATGATTAGTCCGACAATTAAATAACGTCGGTGAAACGGTGCTGCCATCGGGTTGCGGTAGCCAGAATAACGACGCCACTTCGGCATTCCGCTGCAAAGCATCAAGTAAGGCTTTGGCAATATCGCTTTGTCCCGCAACCACAGCCCGACGCCAACAAGCCACAACACAGGTGGTTGAGAGGTGATCGTAATTCCCGTCCATACCGCCGTTTTCACTAAAGAAACCGTTTGGTAATTGACCAAGGCTTTTCACGCCCCCTTTACCTCGCAAGTTTTCCTCCATGCCATTGCGGAAATACTCAAGGATGCGGTTTTCACCAGTAGCGACTGCCACCCCATGATGGGCATTGAGTATATGCCACCATTGATTGGTCTCATAGACACGATGGTCTGCGAGGCGGTCGGATACAGCCAGTAATCCATCTCGCCAAATGGCGCGCAATTCAGGATCGCATTGATCCTGAAGTAATTCAAACGCCTTGGCCAATGAGGAATAGACAAAAAAAGCGTGAACAACTGGAGCCAGTTCCTCAGCTAAGGTTCGTTCCCGAATCAAATCGCCGCCATCCAAGGTGCGTAAGTGCCCGCAGGCTATAAGACCTGCCCGCCGTACTAAAATTGGATTTCTGAAATACGGATTTCCAGGAAGATCAGCACTGACCAACGCGGCGAGTCCCGCGACATCAAAAGCACTCGTAACTCCGGAACGAGTGCCCTGACGCCAATCGCCCCGACCAATGCGCTTATCAATCGGAACTAAAAGCCCAAAATCTGCGGATTCAGGATCCATAACCTGGTTGTCAATTGACTTAAACATGCCAGGCAATGGCGCGTACTTTCCAAATAATTGCACCAAAGGAAGAGGGTCCGCTACCGCAATCGGATTCGGCATGTCGACGTGAGGCAGCGTAAGATTATCGCGCACAGCGGCGTTCATCCAGGCCTGCGCCCGTGCTTGCAGTGGACCATATAACCACGTATCGCCAATTTTAATGGCCCCTGCCTGCAATGCAGTTGCGGCTTTTGCGGTTGGGCACAATAAAATTGGCATACCATCCAGAGCAAATGGACCAGTACCGGTTACTTGCCATAATCCCCCGGCTTGGGGCAGGGCAATGGCACCGGTATTCGGTTGCTTGACCGCAGTTTCGGCTAAGGCGGCCCCTTGTTCATTCCGTATGTCCACCTTGGCACCTGAGTTGCGCCGGACGATCAGGCGCCCGCCACCAGGTGGAAGCCAAAGCCATTCTGCTGCTGGAGTGATTGCGGCCAAGCCAGGCTCTCCACGAATACCCCAATTTTCCGTCTTGGGGATAATAAATGTCGCCATCGTTTCGGCAGCGCCGCCGCTATACGAAAAACGATAAATACCGGCAGGGCCCGGCGGAATCACGAGCTTGAGATCACGTTGATTGCGGTCTAATACCTCAACCGCACAGCAATGGCCTGTGGGATCTAGCACACGCACCACCGAAAGACTGTCCGTATCATCGCCGCGATCTCGGCGGAAATGTAATACTTTTGGACCAGGCTTAGGGTATTCGGCAAGCACGGCCAAGCCGCGAATGCGCACCGACATTTCCGCGACTTGCGCTTGGATGGTTAGATCTGCGGCGTGTACTGTATTCAAGAGTCCCCCCGTTAATCCACCTACAATTATAAATAATATACCTAAACGCATACGTACCTCAGGCCGATTTAATACGATTCGAACGGTGACGGGCAAGCAAGTGTGCAAAGCCCCACTGCACGAGAATGCCAACAATAACGATGATTTGCCCAATCAACATCCCTAACGTAGTAAACCCCTGAGCTGGTTGACCTTCACCAATATGTTTGCGGAAATACAGCCACGCAGTGCCGATACATAACACAGTTCCCAACGCAAAGATCGGCAGCGAAAAAGATCCCATCACTGCCAATTGACGGCCAGGCCACGTCTGAGCGAGCCGAAATAATATGGCATGATGTCTCCACCACAAAAACGCCGCCGCAATAAATGAAACCACCAGTAATGGGTGCAAGGTCGTCTTTTCGACCTTCGTGGGTAGATCCACCACCATACCGGCGCGAGCAATTACGTTTTCCCACACGACGTCCTGCGGAGCGCTGAGTGCATAGGGCACGCATACATACACCAAGCCCACCCCGACCACCACCCAGGATACCGCTTCAAACCAGGCCTTGCCGGGCAGATGGGCGATACGCTTGCGCTCCAAAGCAACCACACAGCTTGTAAAAAATACCATTTGCCACGAACTCACCGAAAAGTGCAATGATGCCCCGCTTAGGGCATCCGTCTGATGCCAGCCATTCCACCACGTCAGCAACCACATGGTCCACGATACCGCCAAGACCACAAGACGAGTCACCGTTGTGCCCAATAGTACCAATGGTGCCAGGCCCAAGCATATAATATAAATCGGCAAAATATCAAATAAAACGGGTTGATGTTGCAATGTACCAACCGCCAAGATCCATTCACCGATTCCACCGCGTGGCGCCGCGAAAAACGTCCGCATCCCATCACTTCCTGTTAATCCTGCTGAGTGCCAATCGTCGACCAGCAGCATAACCGCCAAAGTAATCACAAGACCCACGTGCACCAATGCGATGGTCAACACTCGCCGGTATAAACCAGCCAGCATGCGCCAAGGATGATGAGCACGAGATCCGTACACATAAGCTGCCATAAAACCAGAAACAGAGATAAAAATCAACGCAGCGTCGAATAAAAATGGATGCGTCAGCTGATACAGGCGATGATGAGCTATCAAACAATGATAGACAAAAATCGCGATTAGACAGAGACCTCGCACAGCATCGACATCGACCAAGCGGTCACGCTTTAACCCCGGCTGAGCAGCCGGGGTTTGCGGAGCCGCCTCCGGCATAACTGCAACGGAGGCGGGTTTATCATCAACCACTGGAGATGCAGGGCTAACGGACATCCCGTCGTAACCGGTCAGCCTTCAGCCTTCACCAACAACCGGTGCTTTGCGTTGGCGGAGCAACCAGTTCCACAATTCGATGTTCCGATATGCCCAGGTAGGCGCACCCGAACGAACATTGGAAGGATACAGCGTGAAGACACGTTCGACCGTTGGGCGATCGACTGGCTGAGAGACTCCAGCATTCCACGTCCAACCCGTGCTGCCAAAGGATCCCGTTACCGGGTAGCCATCTGGGGTGACGACTTCGACCGCATGGCTACCTGAGGCGCCCGTATAGGGCGAAGCCAAAGTAATCCTGGTGGTGTTTGAATAATAGATCGGCAACAGGACACCATTGACTCGTAACATCGCACCAGGATTCGTGCCAGAACTATTGCCGGTCCAGGAAAAACCAGCCCATGACGGGAATGATCCCGTAACGATCTGGCTGCCATTAGTCAAGGTGACATTGTAAGGAATGGATTCGGCGCCAGCACTACCTTCGCTGGGACCAGCGGTGAAGGATGGCAAATTGGTACCTGCGTCCAAGACAGCAGCAAACTGGCGATATCCAGCCGCAGTACGGCCATACAAGAATGGATAGGAGTTAATCATTGCCGACGGACTATTGGTAGCCACGCGAACCACATCATCAAACCACATCAGGTGCCTTTCTTTGCTGAAGAAACGGTCGCCCCAAGCGTGAATACCCCACATCGGAATGGTTACCAAAGGTGCGACGATAGCAGAGCGAGTACTTTCGGCTGGCGTGCTCGAATTGCCACTCGGACCATAGATGGTTTGAATCGGCACGATGGCAGCGACATCACCAGGGAATTGACGGGCGTAATCAAAGGCCGCATTGCCACCTTCAAGGTTACCGGTGACAGAAATCCGCAACTGATCAACCGCATAGTGAGCACCAGCCCAGTGAATAAACGTTCGTAAGTAGGCGCTGTTCCAACCAAAACCTGCGCCAGCGGGATAGGACGCAGCGTTCATGCCTGCACGGAAAGCCTGAGGCGCAATCACGATCGCTGGGAGATCCCATTGAGCTGAATTAACCTGTGCGAGCGGGCCTGCGTTAGTGGTTTTTGCGAATAGGTCAGCTGCGCTGGCGCCGGTGCCCCAGTTATTGCGACTATGCAAGGAAACCACTAATGGCCAGGTCACATTTGGACGAGCAACGGGGTCATAGCCAGGTGGCAGATAGATCACGTAGCCATACGGAGCAGCATCGGTAGCGCCGATCACAATCGGCACCGTCGTCAACGTTCCGTCTAAAACACCGGGAGTATCAAAATAGCCCGCTGGAGTGCCGGTAGGACTGCTGAGAACCAGAATGCCCGCGACGATAACCGAAGCCCCTTCGCTATCAGTGACCTGAAGGCTGATGATATGTTCACCTGCACCTAAGGCAGCTAATTGCACCGACGATAAAGTGGGATTCATGCCGTAAGCATCGGTGAAGATGCCATCGTTATTCAGATCCCAAGCAAACGTTAGCTCATCATTACCGGGATCGGTTGCCGTTGCGGCGAGCGTAATAATCGTGTCGGTCGCAGCCGCATAGGGACCACCAATAGAAGCCACAGGCGGCAGATTTACGACCGTGAATTGCGTGGAAGCAGAAATGGACCCGACCGTGACTGCCACAGGATAGGTGCCATCGGTTAAGCCCAAGTTCGTTAAGGTTTCCCAGGAAACCGAAGGGTTCGAACCTGAAGCATCGGTAAAGATACCATCTGCATTTAAATCCCAGCCATACGGGAATGTCGTTATACCAGGGTCAGTCGCGAGGGCTGAGAGCTCTAAAGCCGAACCTTCATTGATAACAAAGGGACCATTAACAACCAAAACCGTTGGCACATCATTAATGACCAATTGAGCAGAATCGGTTGCAGTTGCCAAGAGATCGTCCGTCACGCGCAGGCTGATCACATGCGCACCAACCCCCAAGCCGAAGGCCTGGAGGCTGGCCCATGAAACGCTTGGTGAGGCACCGCTGGCGTCAGTAAATTGACCATCGCCATTTATGTCCCAGGAGTAGGTTAACGGACGTCCGCCCATTGAACCGCCCGTACCATTGAGCTGCACATTCTGCCCTTCCTCAATGACATAAGCGCCGACAATTTCTGCGGTTGGAGGAGTTGAGGTTATTGTGAGAGTGGCCGTTGCGATGCTAGAAGCACCTTCTGAATCGACCGCAACCAAGCGAATGCTATGACTACCCAAACCCAACGAGGCCAAGGTTGCCCAAGGTACGATGGGAGCTGCACCAACCACACTCGTAAAGTCGTCATTACCAACGATATCCCAACCGAAAGCCAAGGCATCGCCGCCCGGATCAGTAGCGGTTCCAACGAGCGAGACAGCTGAACCTTCAACCACCGTGTAGGGACCGCCAGCCGAGACGACTGGTGGGAGATTGACAATCGTCAAAGTAGTTGCCGCAGCTGTCGATGCGCCGTCAGCATCAGTTGCGACAGCTGCGATGGGATGCGCACCAACGGACAGACCGTAACCCACAATTTGCGCCCAAGTCAATTCTACAACAGTGCCAGTGGCATCCGCTTGGCCATCATTGTTGAAATCCCAAGCCACCGTAACGACGTCGCCACCGGCATCGGCTACAACTGCTATAAAGGTGGCGCTTTGGCCTTCATCTGATGTCACCGGAGCGACCTCCACTGTAGGTGCGATGTTCAGCACGTTGACCGTGGCCTGCGCGACCGCGATGCCGCCGCGGCCGTCGTCAACCTGTGCATGAATCACGAAAGATCCATTGCTACGGCCATGAGCAACTAAGTTCTCCCAGGTAAATGTCGCGTCGGCGCCAGTGGCATCGTCAAAAGCGCCATCACCATCGAGATCCCACGTTACCACCAAGGGGTCAGAATTGCTGTCAGCTACGGTTGCACTCACCACCAAGGACTGACCTTCGTTGATTTGGGCAGGCACCGAAATGGCAATGGTCGGCAGCGCGTTGACCGTCGGCGCCCCGGGTTGGGCTTGACGGAACATCCAGTTCCAAGCTGATGTATTATTCCAGATCCAGCGCCAGCCCCAAGCGTGGCTGTTTACCGGATACATGGTGAACAAGCGCTCAACGGTCGGACGCTCAACAGGAGCCTCGACCCCGCGTTCCCAAACCCAACCGGATGCACCGTAGTGCGAGGTAATGGGATAACCGTTGGGTGTAATCACCTTCACGCTGATATTGCTGCCTGACAACGTGCCGTTGTAGGGCTGCGTTAAGGTAATCTTTGAAGAGTTCGAATAATAAATTGGGATGGTCACTTTGGTGAGTGGGTCGGTGCCAATTTCCAACAGGGCGCCTGGGTTCAAGCCAGCGCTGTCACCAGTCCAGGAATAGCTACCCCATGATGGGAATTTTCCGGTGCGCAAAATTTCCTTCGAACCAGGGGTGACCGTGCAATTTGAATAGGTGATGGATTCAGCTCCGCCGCTGCCTTCGTACAAATTACCAGTAAAATACGGCCATCCGGTTACTGGATCGATGTCAGCGGCAAAGCGATCATAACCACCAGCACGAATGCCGTACAAGTAAGGATAAGAATTCATCATCAAGCGGGTGTCACCCGTTTGGGTCCGAACGATATCATCCAACCACATTAAGTGGTTTTCTTTCCTGAAACCGCGATCACCCCACGTGTGCACGGCCCAAATTGGCAGATCCAACATGCCGGATACGGCAACCGAACGCACAGCATCGGTAGGACCAGGCATGCCATTCGACGGGTTGCCACCCGGTCGTGAAATTGCCTGAATCGGCATGATCGCGGCCAAGTCTTGACGATACGTCGCCGCATAATTCAGCGTGCCCTGCCCACCTTCACACAGGCCGGTCATATAAATGCGGTAGGTATCTACTTTATAATTTGCCTTGACGAATTCGACCATGCCCTTAAGGTAATTGCTGCTACCCCAGCCGCCTGAAGCACCTGGTGGGTACCAGGAAGCCGCCATGTTAAATCTAAATGCCTGTGGGCTAATAATGATGGCAGGGAAATCCCACTTATTTGAGACCACCTGCTTAAGGGGACCAGAGGTGATCATTCTCGAGTAGAGGTGACTCGCATCCTGACCCGTACCAAACTCACCCGTTCCTTGGAGACAGAAGACGACTGGCCACTTCGTGGTGCTATCCGCATTATAACCAGGCGGCAAGTACACGACGTAGCCATATGGGGCCTGATTCGGCTGTCCACTAACGATTGGGACAGTCTGAATCG
Source organism: uncultured candidatus Brocadiaceae bacterium (assembly GCA_964415495.1). GTDB lineage: Bacteria > Planctomycetota > UBA11346 > UBA11346 > UBA11346 > CAYQAQ01. The sequence continues at coordinate 11,500 of CAYQAQ010000043.1, forward strand.
CACCATCGATCACACCAGGATTGTCGTAGTACGGTAACGGCTGATACGACGTGATCGGTGACTCAACTGCCAAGGCAGGAGCCACGCAGATTCCAACAAGGTAACTAGCTAAGAGAGTGATACGCATGTGATTCCAAACAGAGAAAGGGAGTACCTAAGGAAACGTTTCCAGCGCTAGCATTTCGACGGTGAGATAGATACCATAGACTGGATGACACGCAAGTCATTTAATGGTAACAGACTGATACACTAGGCCAAAAGGTTTAAAGTTGGTGAATACAATATTAAGATCATTAACTTTACTACCTAAAGTGGATCTGAATCCGATTCGCGCCAAAGTGGTCGATCGCCCCGAGCTCTGTCAGCACACGTCGATCCGCAGGCAGAGACGTGCGCGTCAGGGTTATCAGGCGCAGCAGAAGCTTCGCTCTGCTGGCCACACCCATCAGGCAAGCCAGGTTGCGGAAAAGGCGGATTTACGCGCGCTTCCGAAACATGAGGAAGACGGCCTGTGGTTGGTGCCCCTGCGGAAGTGTGTGTCGGGGCCTCCGGATCAGCCCGCGGCGTCACCCCTGAGCAGTGATGATTATATTACCCTGGTCGATATAGCGGGAAAAATCATGCGCGAATTATGCGTGGTGCCGGTGATGGATTTCGGAATAGGGATACGCGGATGACAGGACGTGGCGCGCTAAGGTCGCTGTTGTCTGTCATGGCAAGAATCCGGTAACGCGTTGAGGGAAGGCTCTGGGCCGGATATGAATTGCGAAGAATTTAGCGTCTCCCATAACGTAATTGTCTGTCGGCCCAGGCCAAGCACGAAGGCGCTCAAGCCAACGAAGAGGAGCATGCGAGCTTGCCAAGCGAGGATTGCGACGTTCATAAGCGAGCGTCCACATTGTACCAGAACTCTGGCACGCAAATGCGGTTCCAAGTTCGTCGGCTGCCTCATCGTCGGTTATCTAGAGACGTGGCCGGGCCTAGTGAATGTAGCACAAGACAACGTAGCACTTCCTCTTCTTCCAGAGCACAGTACCTCATAGCACTCTCGGGGGAGGAGGTTGACCATGGATAATGCCCAAGAAGGCGTCGCCCTCCTCGCGTTAGCGACTCGGAAGGGACTCATCGCCGAACGAAGCGCAGTTTCTCTGCGCAAAGCGGTGGAATCTGGAGCTT
>CAYQAQ010000044.1:0-12647 GCA_964415495.1 uncultured candidatus Brocadiaceae bacterium
GGGCAAGAAAATTCGACAAGCGCGCGGTGTCTCAGATTTAAGGGCAACGCGACAGCTGGCTTGACGGGATGGAGACCGCCTGCCTGAACGCGATGCGACACCTCGACAACATCGAGGCTTGGGCTGCGCGGGCAGAGGCTGAGATGACCCCACTTTCGGGAAGGACGCCCCCGGCATTGCGTGCGGCCCTAACCGAATGGCCACTCATCTCTGCCCCGATGGCCGAGGCGGTGACCGGCGCCAGCCGCGCTGCCGTTCAGCGTAACCTCGCTTGGATGGAGGCGCGGCATCTTATCCGCGAAGTGACCGGGCAAGGTCGATATCGGATGTGGCGCATCGTTGAAGCCCGCTGAACCGAAAGACGATCCATCACGGATAGGCCACGGAAAGTGCTTCCTTGCGGGTGTGAAGGTCGATCTCTGCCTTGAAGAGCTAGCTGTGCCGCAACAGGGTCTTCACGATCGGCACGCTGCAGTCCGCTAAATTGCATGCAACGTCTGGCCGACTCCTTTGTGGAAGGAGTCGAAAAAGCCCTTCTGGGCATGCCCACATCTTCGGCCAGCACTGCCACGAAAACGAGCTCGACGGATGGGGTGTGGGTTTGATTTTGGGCTGTGACAAGTCGCGGTTCATCAAAGGACAGGGATGCCATCGTGATCAAGACTAGTTGCGAGTTAGACTATTTTGTAACATCAATAGTTACATGATTCGGGATAGCCGCCTTTCCTCGGTCCTGCATGCCTTGCTGCATATAGCAGAGCATGACGGCCCGATGACGTCCGAGGCGCTGGGGCAATGCCTTGGCGCGAATCCGGTCGTGGTGCGCCGCACCATGGGGCTTTTGCGGGACGCGGGGCTGGTGCGGTCGGACCGCGGACATGCCGGCGGATGGCGGATCGTTGCAGACCTTGAAACCGTCTCCTTGCGCGCCTTGCATGAAGCGCTTGGGAGGCCCGCGATCCATGCCCTGGGACACCGCCACGAAAGCCCCTCGTGTCTTGTTGAACAAGCGGTCAATGCCGCACTTGGACAGGCCATGGCCGAGGCCGAGGCGCTGCTCATGGACCGTTTTGCCAAAGTGACCCTGGCCGATCTGGCCCGGGATTTCGCCCACCGCCATGCAGAGGCGCGGGCCAAGAAAGGATAGGAAATGCAAGATGTCATCGTGATCGGGGGCAGCTATGCTGGAATGGCCGCCGCCCTGCAGCTTCTGCGGGCCCGCCGCAAAGTTCTGGTCGTGGATGCAGGCGAAAGGCGCAACCGCTTTGCCGGCACCTCGCACGGATTTCTGGGGCAGGACGGGGTGGAGCCGGCCGTGATCTGGGCCAAGGCGCGGGATCAGCTGCTGGCCTACCCGACGCTCAGTTGGGTGACGGGCAGGGCGACATCAGTTACCGGCCAGCGGGACGGATTTTCGGTGGCGACCGAAGCCGGGACGCATGTGTCGCGCCGGTTGCTCTTGGCTATCGGGCTGAGGGACGATCTGCCTGCCATCGAGGGGCTGGCGGAGCGTTGGGGGAAGTCGGTCTTCCATTGCCCCTATTGCCATGGCTATGAACTGAATCAGGGGACGATCGGCGTCATCGGCACTGGCCCTATGTCACTGCATCAGGCGCAGATGCTGCCCGACTGGGGTGCCACCACATTCCTGACCAATGGCGCGCTTGTTCTGGATGCCGACCAACGGAATGACCTTCGATCCCGTGGCGTGACAGTCGAGGAGACGCCGATCCGCGCCCTGACCGGTGCTGCCGACATTCAACTGCAAGATGGGCGGACCCTGACCTTTGCTGGGCTTTTCACCGCAAGCCGCACCAGCCCCGGCAGCCCCCTTGCAGAGGCAATGGGTTGTGCGATGATGGAAACACCGTTGGGCGTGCAGATCAGCACATCCGAGGCGAAGGAGACGTCGGTGCCCGGGATCTTTGCCTGCGGCGATGTGGCCCGGGCACCGCATTCGGTATCCCTGGCCGTGGCGGATGGCGCATGGGCCGGGGCCCAGGTCCATCGATCGCTGCTGTTTCCATAGGTTGTTGGCGACACAGCCCTTCGTTTCAAACCAGACAGGTCTGCGGACCCTGATCATTGGCGACCAATAGCCGTGGCGCCCTGACCCTCCGGTCCGAAGGTTTCCTGATGGATCTGGATTGTCGGAACGCCAAGGGAGACGAGCCCACGACAAATGCCGGACTGGAACCCCGCCGGGCCGCACAGCATGTACTGGGCCCGCGGGCCTGCCCCAAGGGCCAGCAGATCATCGGCTGTGATCCGGCCCTGCCGGTCGTAGTCCAGGCCGGGCCGGTCGGTGGCTTTGGGCTGGCTGTAGACCACAAGTTTGCGCAGATGGGGGTTGGCGTCTATCAGACCGTTCACCTCATCGCGAAAGGCGTGGGTCGCGCTGTTCCGCGTAGCGTGGACATACCAGACGGGCCGGGCCTGCTGGCTGACATTGGCCCAGAGCGCGGACAGCATCGGGGTCAGGCCGATGCCCGCGCTGACCAGCACCAGCGGGCTGTCGCGGTCGGGCACGGTGAAGTCGCCAACGGGTCGATGCGCTGCAAGGACGCTGCCCTCGTGGCTGGCGTCGTGCAGAAACTGCGACACGAGGCCCTTGTCCTCGCGCTTGATGCTGATGCGGTAGAACCGGCGGTCCTGCGGCGGACCGGACAAGGAATAGGAGCGTCGGGAGATGCCGCGCTGGCCGGGGATTTGCACCTCGACCGGAAGGTGCTGTCCGGCCTGGAACGGGTCGAGCGGGCGGTCATCGATGGGGATCAGGTAGAACGAGGTGATGCCGTCGCTTTCGCGGACCTTCCGGGCGATCCTCAGCGGCCGGGACAGGTGCCCCATCTCCGCCCACCGCAGCGACACCGCAGCCGGGCGGTCGATGACGGCGTCGATGTCGACCACGATCATGCGCCGGGCGTCCGGGTCATGGGCATGGTCTGGCGACCAGTCGATTGTTGCGCGCCCGGTGAGGTGCAAGAGGCCGCCGGTTGCGAAGTCGACGAACAGCAGACCCACACGCGGGTCCGCGATCAGGTTGCCGATGGTGTTGAAGAAATTGTTGCCCGGATAGTCCGGGATCAGCAGGCGACGCGGGCCGTCCACACGGACAAAGCCCGGCGCGCCGCCCCGGTGGCTGGCGTCGTAGCCGCGCGCCTGGCCTGTGGCCGCAGGATGGCCAGAGCCGATGAACAGGGTGTCGGCCGCGGCGATGCGGGCGATCTGGTCCGGGTTCAGGGCGTCCGACCGCCGGGCCGGGCCGGGCGCCGTCGTCACCCGGGTGACGGCGCGTTCGTGAATGTACTGCGGGCAGTTCCCGAAGGTCTGGCGAATGTCGATCATATGGCCACTGCCGGAAGGCCGCACATGGCCGCTGAAGCGGTTGCGGCGGCGGGTGGCCAGGTCGATCCCGAGGACGCCGATCTCGGCACTCGAGGCGAAGGCCGTGGCCAGCGGATCCTCGGCTGCAAGTGAAGTGTTTAGGGTGATGTGGTAGGGGTCGGGCGAGGTGGCAAAGCCGGCCGCCCCTTCGACCAGCGTGACCCAGGTCAGCCCGGCCGCCTCCGCGCCCGAGACCACGAGAAACGGCAGTGCGGTGTGGAACGCGCGGTGCTGTTCGGGAAGATGGTCACGGATGAAGCCGCCGACCCGCGCCGCCATGTCGCCCACGCCCGCGCGGGCCTGGGCGGCACATTCGCCGTCGTGGAAGGGATTGGACGCGTCGGCCGTCATGCGAGGTCCGGGATCGCGGAGGAAGCCATCGGCACGAAGTTCGGCTGCGCCTCGATCCGGGCCAGCCAGGCGCGGACGTTGGGGTAGGGTGACAGGTCGACGCCGCCCTCCGGCGCGTGTGCGATGTAGCTGTAGCCTGCCACGTCGGCGATGGAGATCCGGTCGGTGGCCAGCCAGTCACGGCCCGTAAGATGCGTGTCCATGACCTTGAAAAGGTCATGCGCCCTGGCAACCGCGGCGGCGTGATCGTGGCCGGTGCCGAAGACCTTGACCAGCCGCGCGGCACAGGGACCGGCGTAGATCTTGTCGGCGGCCACGGTCAGCCAGCGCTGGACCTCGGCGGCGTCCTTGGCGTCCTGCGGCAACCAGTGCGTGCCCCGGGCGTAGGTCTGCACCAGGTAGACCAGGATCGCATTGCTGTCGGACAATGTGGTGCCGCCATCGTCGATCGCCGGGACCAGACCGAAGGGGCTGATCCGAAGATAGGCAGGCGCCTTGTGGGCACCGTTTGCCATGTCGAGGTCGACGGTCTCATAGGGCAACCCGAGAAAGGCCAGCATCAGTTCGACCCGGTGGCAATGGCCCGACTTGGGGTGACGGTAAAGCTTGATCGGGGTGGTCATGGATTGGATCCTTTTGATCGTCATTTCAGGCGCGGCGCTGCGGCTGGCGTTGAAACGAAGGTAGGTCCGTTGCAAATTCGGAAGAATACGCCGATTATGGAGGTCACTATTCCACATTTCGGAATGACAAGATGGACCGGATACAGATGCTGGAGGTGTTCGTGGCCGTCGCCGAGGCGGGCAGTTTTGCCGGCGGCGCACGGGCGACGGGCCTTAGCCCGCCATCCGTGACACGAGGCGTGAACGAGCTTGAGGATCGCCTTGGCGCGCGGCTTTTCCTGCGCACGACACGGGTGATCCGGCTGACGGACGTGGGCCGGGGATATCTGGAGGAGGTACGCGGCATCCTTTCCGACCTGCGGGCGGCGGACGATCTGGCCTCGGGCACGGCGACGCGCCCGACGGGCCATCTGCGGATCACTGCCCCGGTCGAGTTCGGGCATATCCATGTGGCCCCGATCCTTGCCGATTTTCTGGATGCCCATCCGGATGTGTCGGCCGACCTCTTGACGGTCGACCGGATCGTGAACCTGGTCGAGGAAGGGATCGATGTCGCGCTGCGGATAGGCGATCTGCCATCCTCCGGGCTGACGGCGGTGCGTGTCGGGCATGTGCGGCGGGTCATCTGCGGGACGCCTGAGTACTTCGGAAAGCACGGGGTTCCGCAGGCCCCGGCAGACCTGGCACAGCACCAGATCGTCTCGATCCGGGGCATCACGCCGACGACCGACTGGCGGTTTGGCAATGACCGGGGCGAGATCGTCCGGTTGAAACCGCGGCTCTTTGTGTCGAACGTCGGCGCGGCCCTGGAACTGGCGCGGAGGGGATGGGGTGTCACGCGCGCCCTGTCCTATCAGGTGGACCCCGACCTGCGGGACGGAACCTTGCGGACGGTGCTAGATGCGTTCGAGGGCGAGCGCATTCCGGTTCACCTCGTCCACCAGGAGGGACGGCGGGTGACGGCGAAACTGCGCAGTTTTCTGGACTTTGCACGTGACCGGTTGCGCGCCTTGCCGGTTCTGTCCGGCTAGGGTGTCTGAGTCGGCCCCGGACAGGGGGGCCGACCCGGAGCCGGTGGCGCAGAGGGCGCGGCGGCCCCTACTGGCGATAGAGGATCATGCCGGCGTGATGCAGCACATAGGGTTCGACAAAGGTGCCGTCGGCGGTAAAGCCTGTGTCATCCCAGTATTCGATGTAATTGCCGGTCACTTTGTAGCGGCCCTCATAGGCGCGTTCGCGGTTGCCGCGGGCCTCGACATAGCGGCCGTTGCGGAGAAGCTCGTGCCGGATCCGGTTGTCGGCGGTGACCCACATGCCCACGTAAGGATGCGGGGCATCGCCTTGGGCGAATTCGGCGCCGATGGCCAGAAGAGTGGCGGCGAGAATGGTCGATTTTGTCATGATGGACCTCAGTTTGCGGAAGCGGTGGGACGGATGGTGATTTCGGTGGTGTCGACGGACACCGGGGCCTCGATCAGCTGGCGCACGGCGCGGGCGATGTCGGCGGGTTGCAAGGCCACAGCACGGTAGGCGCCAATCAGGGCCTGCGTCTCGGGGTGGGTGATGGTGGACGCAAGCTCGCTTTCGACCACGCCGGGATTGACGCAGGTGACCCGGATCGCGCTGCTTTCCTGGCGCAGCCCGTCCGAGATTGCGCGGACCGCGAACTTGGTGGCGCAGTAGACGGCCGCCGTCGGCACGACGTGCAGGGCGCCGATTGAGCCGATGTTGATGATCTGACCTTCGCCCTGCCGTTCCATGACCGGCAGGACCGCGCCGATCCCCCAAAGGACGCCCTTGATGTTCACGTCAACCATCCGCCCCCATTCCTGAACCTTCAGGGCGGAGAGGGGGGACAGGGGCATGATGCCCGCGTTGTTTACCAGGACGTCGATCCGGCCCCAGAGGTTGAGCGCGGTCCGCGCGAAATCCTGCATGGAGCCGAGGTCGGTGACATCAAGGTGCGCGGTCGCGACTTCGGCCCCTTCGGCGCGCAGGTCGCTGGCGATGGCGTCCAGCCGGTCCGTGCGTCGCGCACCCATCAGAACCTTCGCACCGCGAGCGCCAAGCTCGCGGGCGATGCCTTCACCGATACCGCTTGAGGCTCCGGTGATCAGAATGACCTTGTTCATTGCGTTCCCTTTCCTGCCGGATGTGCGGGGAAAGATGGACCTAGGTCGCTGTAAAGGGTATTGCGCCATCACTGGACTGGGTGGTTAGCATCATGCGACAATAGAGGTGCGGGATGGACCTGAACTTGCTGCCGCTTCTCATGGCCGTCGCCGATGAGCGGAACTTTCGCGCCGCCGCGGACCGGCTGGGCGTCACGCGATCCGCCGTCAGTCAGGGCATCCGCAGGCTGGAGGATAGCGTGGGGGTGCAGCTGGTCATGCGCACGACCCGCGCCGTGCGCCTGACCGAGGCCGGGGAGAGGCTGGTGGAAAGCTTGCGCGCGCCGATGGGAGCGGTGCACCAGGCGCTGGAGATGAATGCGGACGCGCCGAGCGGACGGCTGCGGCTGGCCGTCACCTCGATCGCCGAGGACTTTCTGTCGGGGCCGCTGCTCGCGCGCTATTCAGAGGCGCACCCGAGGGTCACGGTGGACGTGACGGTGACGGATGACGAGCTGGACATCGTCGGGCATGGCTATGACGCCGGGGTTCGCCTGGGCGAGGTGATCGAGCAGGACATGATCGCCGTGCCTGTTGGTGGCCCGCAGTGCGAGGTGGCGGCGGCCTCACCCGACTACCTGGCGCGTCACGGCGCACCCGGCCATCCGCGGGACCTGCTGCGGCATCGCTGCATCGGCTGGCGGCCCGGTCCCGACACGGCGCCCTACCGCTGGGAATTCGTTCAGGACGGCAGGCCCTTCGACGTGATGGTCGATCCGCAGGTCACGACCAACGATCTGCGGTTGATGGTGCGGATGGCGCTGGCGGGGGGCGGCATCACCTTTGCCACGCGGGACTGCATGCGCGAGCATCTGGACAGCGGCGCGCTGGTCCCGCTGTTGACGGATTACCTGCCGCCGTTTGCCGGGTTCCACCTTTACTTCCCGCAGCGCAAGCACATGGCGCCGAAGCTGCGGGCGCTGGTCGATCACGTCCGGCGCTGGTGCTTTGCCAGCTGAAAAGGGGGGGCCGCGCGCCTCCGAAAGGCCGCGCGCGGCCAAGGCTTACCGGCTGGTCACGACCTGCATGACGGCCTTGGACAGCGCGATCACCGCGGCGTTGCGGGTGTCGAAGTCGGCATCGGCATCGGACAGGAAGATGGCGATGAAATAGGGCTTTCGTTCCGGCGGCGTGACCATCGCCACGATGTTGCGGTTGAAGTTGGCGCTGCCCGACCGGTCGGCGACATGCCAGCCCTCTGGCGTGCTGGCGCGGATCAAGGCGCCGGTGACGCCGCCCGCGCTCATCCAGTCGACGAGTTGCGCCCGCGACCGGAGCGACAGGGCGTCACCGGTCAGCAGGACCTCCAGTGTCGCGGCCATGGCATCGGGGCTGGTGGTATCGCGCGGATCGCCCGGGGCGAAGGTGTTCACCTCGGGCTCGCGCCGGTCTAGGCGGCTGACCCCGTCGCCGATCGCGCGCAGGAAATCGGTCACGCTTTGCGGGCCGCCGATCCGGTCGATCAAGAGGTTCGTGGCGGTATTGTCGCTTTTGTCCAGCGCGGCGTGGCACAGGTCGCCCACGGTCATGGTGGCGCCGATCATCCCTTCGGTGACCGGCGCGTAGTCAAGGATATCCGCCGCGGTGATGGCAATCGGCTCGGCCAGGTCGATTTCGCCCGCGTCGACACGGACAAGGACCGCGCCGCAGAGCATCGTCTTGAAGGTGCTGGCCATCAGGAAGCGTTCGTCGGCGCGGTGGCTGACCGACCAGTCCGACCCGCTGTCGCGGATCACCAGCCCGACGCGCGCGTCGAGGTCCTGTTCGATGCGGTCGATGGTTGCGGCAAGCTGCGCTTCGACGTCGCTGGCAAGGGCAGGGGCGGGGGCGAGGAGGCCGAGGGAGAGACCGGCGGCCAGAAACGGCATCAGAGTTGGGAGGGGGAACATGGGATCATCCTTGTCAGCTTCGACGGCGCGCCATTGCGCCCTGTCGCCTGGACAGGGCGAGCGGTGACGGGCAGCCATCAACGGTTGGAACGGGTGAGACATCAACAGATGTCACGCCGCGCCGTATAGGTTCCGGCTTTACCGGCCGCAAACGACAAAGTATCACCCTTGGCATTAGCTGGAGTAATGCCAATGGATCGCCCCGACCTGCCCTTGAACGGGCTTCGCGTGTTCGAGGCGGCCATGAGGCAGGGCAGTTTCACCCGCGCGGCCATCGAATTGCGGGTCACCCAGGCTGCGGTCAGCCATCAGGTGGCGCGGCTTGAGGATCGGCTAGGCGTCGCGCTGTTCGTGCGCGCCTCGGGCGGGCTGGTGCCGACGGATGAGGCGAGGGCACTTTACCCGGTGCTGCACCACGGGTTCGACGCGATGGCGCGGGTGCTGGACCGGATCACCGGACACCGCGACATCGAGACGTTGAAGATCGGCGTGGTCACCACCTTTGCCGTGGGTTGGCTGTTGCCGCGCCTGCCCGAGTTCCGGCGCACCCATCCGATGATCGATCTGCGCATCTCGACCAACAACAACCGGGTGGAGATCCTGCGCGAAGGGCTGGACATGGCGATCCGCTACGGCGCGGGGTCCTGGACCGGGCTTGAGGCCGAGGTGGTGCTGGACGCAGCCCTGGCGCCCCAGTGCGCGCCGGAGATTGCCGACTACCTGACCGACCCGGCCCAGCTTGGCCGCGAGGTCCTGCTGCGCAGCTATCGCAACGACGAATGGCCGCGCTGGTTCGCAGAGGCGGGGGCCCCCTGCCCGCCGCTGACCGGCCCGATGTTCGATTCGTCGCTGGCGATGGCGGATATCGCGATGGAGGGAGGCGGGGTGGCCCTGCTGCCCGTGGGCATGTTCGCGCGGCGGATTGCCGATGGGCGGCTGGTGCAGCCCTTCCCGACGGTTCTGCCCGCCGGGAGCTACTATCTGACCTGGCCTGCGGACCGGTCGCCGACGCCCGCGATGCTGGATTTCACAAGCTGGCTGCGGGCTGCATCGGCAGGGTCGGCGTCGCGTACGACAGACTAGCCGTCGGATGCGCCGGGTTGCACGGCGGGGGAGCAGTCCGGCCGTGCAGCCGCGCCACCGTAAAGCGCCATGTCGGCGAAGCAGGCAAACGATCAGACGGAAGGGCACGGCGTTCAGCCGTGCCCCCGGGGTGTCACTGGTGCCGTCGCGGTTACTGATCCGCGCCCCACTTTCCCAGCGTGTCGGCGATGGCCTCCGGCTCGACGATCCAGGCGTAGTTCAGCTCGTGCTTGATCTTCCAGGCCCCCTCGACGCAGGCCCAGCCCAGCTGCGACCGGCCGTCGAAGGCGATCACCTGTCCGTCCAGCCGGTCGATCCGGCCGACAAAGCCCAAGGTGGTCGAGGCGACGTCCGCCCCAACCAGTTCCTCGTTCAGGCCGGTCAGCCCGTGTACAAGCGACCGCGCCGCGTTCTGCAGGCCTTCCCAGTTCGCGCCGTAGATCGAGGCATCCTGGAAAAGCTGCGTCGCGCCGGGGGCGAAGTTGTCATAGAACACACCTGCCGGATCGTTCAGGTCGTAGTAGCGCGCCATCCTGGTGGCGAAGACGAAATCCGGGTCGCCTTCGCGGCGTTCCCAGCCCTCCATCATCCAGTCGGCATGGAGCGCGCCCGGAGCATCGGGGCCGGTGGCGGGGCAGGCTTGCGCGGCAAGGCTGGTGGTCGTCAGCGCGAGGGCGGCGGTCATCATCAGGGTCTTCATGGGCTTTCCTTTCCTGCGGTTGATGCCGTCCGGGTCGTCTGCCCCGACGGCTGGCATGAAGATGGGCCGCAGCTTTGTAGCCGGTATCCGCTCAATCCTGGACTTGGTGTAAAGCTTGCGTAACCAAAAGCGGTGAGGCCACCCTTCTGCCCTTGTCCCTTGCGATGGCCTACGGGGGCAACGTCCGCCCCGGGCCGCGGCCTGCCCCTTGCGCATTCTGTCACCAAGTGACATATGATCGTGTGGCACTAAGTGACAACGTAGGCCGGGTGCCCGAGACCCGTCCTGATCCTGACCCAGCGAACGGAGGGCCGATTGACCGACGGATCGAGACTGGAGGACGCGCGGCTGGAGGTCTCGCGCCACGCGGCACGGCTTTTCTGGGAAAATGGGTTCGAGGCGACGAGCGGGGACGATATCGGGGCAGCCGCCGGCATCTCGAAGCGGACGGTCTGGCGATACTTCCGGTCGAAGGAGGCTTGCGTCGAGCCGGTGCTGAAGGTCAGCGAACTGCGCTTTGCGGCCCTCCTTCAGCAATGGCCGAAGACCGAGAGCATCGACCGGTTCCTGACCCGGTCGATGGCGGCCTTCGTCGCGGGCGACGCGGACCTTCGCGACGGCGTCGCCGCCATCCGGATCCTGGCGATCCTGCACCGCGAACCGGCCCTGCGCTCGGCCTGGCTGATGGCCTGCCACGAGGCGGAGATGGAGCTTCGGGGCGTGGTCGCGACCCGTGCCTCGCGCCCGCGGGACGATTTTGCGGTCAGGCTCTGCGCGGCGTCGATCACGGCGGCAATGCGGCTGGTGGATGAAGAGATCAGTTCGGCCGTCATCAACGACCGGGTGCCAGTGAGCATGGAAGACGCCACCGCCCGGATCATCGCGGCGATCCGGGCTGCCGCGACCCTGCCCATCTGCGACCCGGTCGCCTGAGGGCTGCACGTCCTGCGCCCCCAGGCGCACCCACGAACCAGAAGGAAGACCGACAATGACACCCGAAGTGACCCGGTCCCCCGGGCGAAAGGCGACCGGCACCCGGTGCCGGACAAGGCCTGCGCCCATCGGACGGCTGCGGAGGGCGATGGAGCCCCTCGCCGCCGCAATGGCGGTGCTGATGTCCGTCGCCCCCACCCTTGCCGAGGAGACCGTGCCGATGACCTATCCGGAGACCCGCAAGACGGACACGCGGGAAGTGCATTTCGGCATCACCGTCGCCGACCCGTTCCGCTGGCTGGAGAACGACCCTCGCCAGGACCCGGAGGTGGCAGACTGGATCAAGGCGCAGAACGCGGTGTCAGCGCCCTATCTTGCGGCCCTTCCGGGGCGGGAGGTGTTCCGGCAGCGGCTGACGGCGATCTTCAGTGCCGAAACCCTGACCCCGCCGGTCAGCCGCGGCGGGCTTTACTTCTTTACCCGGACCGGGGGGCTGAATAATCAGGCGCAGCTGATGGTGCGGGACGGGGCCGATGGCGAAACCCGTGTCCTGATCGACCCGAATACCTGGTCGGAGGATGGCACCGTGGCGCTGGCCGAATGGGCGGCCTCGCCTGATGGCGCGTTCGTGGCCTTTGCGATGCAGGACGGCGGGTCGGACTGGCGGACGATCCGAGTGATGGACACTGTGACCGGCGCGATGATTGACGACCGGGTCGAATGGGCGCGGTTCACTACCATTGCATGGGCGCCGGATGGGTCGGGTTACTACTACTCCCGCTTTCCCGAGCCCCAGGCAGGGGCGGCCTTCAGCGCCAGCATCGAAGGCCACGCGGTCTATTTTCACCGGCTGCATTCGCCGCAGTCGGAAGACCGGCTTGTCCATGCGCCGACGCCCGGGGCTGCGTTGTTGCACACGGTCGATGTCACGCCGGATGGCCGCTTTCTGGTCGTCTACACCTCTGCGCTGACCGGGGGTGTCGCGGTGACGGTGACCGACCTGTCAGCGGCCGATCCCATGCCAAGACTGATCGTCGAACGCCATGATGACCGCTGGGTTCTGCTGGGCAATATCGGCACGACGCTGTTCTTCGCGACGCAAAAGGACGCGCCGCGGGGCAAGGTTGTGACGCTCGACCTGTCGGAGGCTGCGCCCGAGTTTGCCGACCTGATCCCGGAACGCCCCGATGCGGTTCTGCGCGAAGGCGGGTCTGCACTGCTGGGCGACCGGATTCTTCTTACCTATGCGGTGGATGTCCAGTCGCAGGTGGAGCTTTACCAGCTGGATGGGACGTTCGACGGCACGGTCCCGCTGCCGGGCCCCGGCAGCACAGGGATCGTCCACGGCCGTCCCGGTGAGACCGAGGCCTTCTTCGCCTTCACCAACTATGACGCGCCGCTGACCGTTTTGCGCCTGGACGTCGGCGCAAAGCGCACGACCGTTTGGGTCGAACCTCAGATTGCGGTCGACCTCGACACGATTATCGTGGAGCCGCATGTCTACACCTCG
>CAYQAQ010000045.1:0-8496 GCA_964415495.1 uncultured candidatus Brocadiaceae bacterium
GGCCACCTCCTGCGCGTGCGCGATGGCTAGCTCGCTGCCGGCACCCATCACCTGCTGCTCATGGTGCACGTTGGCCCGGGCCGCCAGGCCCGTGATTGCCGCATCATCGTTAGCGATGCGACCGGCAAGCCGCGTGAATTGGCGCGGCTCGCGGTCGCGGCGGGGACGTGGCAATTCCTGCGCACCAGCATCACCATTCCCGCCGAGCTCAGCCTGCGCGACCTTGCCCTGGTCGGGGCCGGACCCGCGCCCATCGCCGCGCTCGCTGGCGCCATCGCCGCCGACACGCCGCCGGAACTCCACCAACTCGGCCTGCGCCCGGATCCGCTGCTGCCCTTGAACTATGATGGTTCACGCGGGTTGCCGCAAATCGGTCGCATCCTGTGGGCGGCTGAAACCCGCCCCCTGGCCGAAACCCGCATCTTGCTGCCTGGCACCGGCAGCGAGGCCGAACGCGGTGCAGCGCAGGCCCTGGTCGGTGCCATCGACGCCGGCTGGAACACCCTGCCACCCTACCGCGACCGCAGCCGAAACCGCGTCACCCGCGATCCCACCGATCCTTTCTCCTACCGTCCGGCCGCCGCCGCCTGCACCCTTGAACAACTCCGCTTCTTCACGGATGCCAAAGCGCTCGGCCCGGTCTTGATGGCCGCGATCGCTGACCACCCGCAACTGGTCGTGATCCATCTCACCGGTGAGCGCGCGCCGGAGTTGCGCAGTGATGGCTTGGCGAAAGCCGTCCTCGCCGCCCAGCGCGCGGGCACCGTGGTCGCCCTCATCATCGCTGAACGCCCCAATGATCCGCGCATTCAACGTGAATGGCAGGCTTGGATCGACCAGTTACGCAACGTCGAAGGCGCGTTGCCAATCCTGGATCTCGCCGTCGTTTCCGCATGGCGCGATCAGGCCGGCGCCGTGCCGCCCAACCGCAATCTGCTCCTCGACGATGGCAGTGATCGCTACGCGCCGCTGCACGACGGTTTCGCCAACTTGCGCGCCCGTATCGAATGGGCGCGCTTCGATGCTCGCGACGAAGTCGACGTCACCGAGCGCGTCCGTCCGCGCAATCGCGCTGCCGGCAACTGATCCGCGCGGTTCATCCCGCGTTGACGAGCGGGATCTCGGCGTTGAGAGCAGCGTCGCTGGAAATCTGCAGCGGCTTGCCACTGACTGTGTGTAGCCCTCGCACCCGGACCTGCTGGCAGCGCGCATAGGGGAAGGGACTGTTATCACTCCCCCCGGGCAGCGTGAAGACTTCGGGTCCGGTGTAATCCGGGGGAACCTGCGCATCTTCGATGCGCAGGCCATCCAAGGTCACGGTCCGCGGCATTGAGCAGGGATACCCGAAATCGTGCGTGCCATCATTCCTGGTCCCAAAGAGCCGCGGCCAGATCTGATCGCCGCAGGCGGGGATCCAGCGTGAATTCACGATCTCGACCGCACCGTCCCAGGTGCTGCCATAGTCGCCACGGAAAGCCGCAATATGCGGACCGTACAAGGTCGAGTCTTCGACCCGCAGCAGCCCGCGCCCAATAGCATTGATGCCCATATGGCCGAGCGTGCAGCCGCGGATGATGTAGCTCCCTGAGACACCCATGTGCGTGTCCATGCGCGAGAGGACGCAGTCCTCAACCAGGATATTCTTGCAGAAGTCGGAAGCGATCACACCCCAGCGCGTCCGATCCAGAATATGATTCATACGGCAGCCGCGCAGGGTGAAGTTCACGATGTTGTTAGCGTGCAGATCATAAGAGCCCATGCTCACCGGCAGTCCGGCTGTGCCGATGGTCTGGTAGATCCGATGCCCCGTGGCGAAGCAAGCTCGGAAGGTGACGTGGGCGCAGTTCGTCGCATTGAGAAAACCATTGTAGGGATGGCCAACCGCCGTCTCCCCCATCACGTAATGGGTCAGGCCATCAATGACGGTATGCGAACGGGAGATCCGAATATTGCGCGCCCAATAATGATAGCCCCGCTCCAGAACCATGCGATTGGCGATGGTGGTGAAGACCCCGCCCCGGACGGTCAATTCGCCGGCATCCAACGGTCGGGCATCGATGCGGGTGATCTGCGCATAATCCCAGTCGATGTCGCCTTCGATACGGCCATCCGGATGGAGGATGAAGACATCGTGCTGGGGAACGCCGGGATTCTGATTCCGTCCCTGACGGATGTAGACGTGGCGCGCATCGTTTTCGACCCGGACGAAGCAGGCGACTTCGGGATGCACGGCGATCGACCGCTGATCGCGGCTCAGTTTCGGGATACTCAGTTCCAGTGGCGCGAGCAGGGATTTCACCTCGAACAGCGAGCAACGATCATCCTCGACCGCCGTGTCATCGATGATGAATCGCGCCGTGTTCCAGTCGGTATCCGTGGCGATGATCGCCGTCAGCGCCCGTGCCCCGAGATGGTAGGCCGCATCCGCTCGTGCTCGTACCGGCAAACCCTGCGCATTGGCATGGGCATGTGCGGCGCATATGGCCGGCAGGTCATCGGTGACGCCATCGCCGATAGCACCGAAGGCTTCATAGGTAACGCAGGCTTCACCGGACATCGTGGTCTCCACGGGTTTTACCCCGAAAGGTGACCACGATGCTCTCGGTATCACGACGCAGCGCTAGCCGGAAGCGATCCGACGATGCCAGGACGCAGTCGCGCCGGACTACTTCGTTAGCATCAGCCGCGGCCAGGTCCCCGATTTCTTCTGATCCGCACTTTCGCTGCGCCGATGCCAGGGATTCCAGTCGCCGGGAGCGTCTTGATCCCAAGCGACTACCACGAAGGGATAACCGGCAGCATGCGCAGGCGTCACGCTGATCAACGCCAGCGGAACGGCGCACTCCACGGTCCAATGCTGACCATCGGAGCGCACCGCCCAGGTGACCCCTTGTACCGTGATCGCGGGATCCGTTCCGGCAGCGAGTTCGGTGATCGGTCCCTTGTGAGGAACCCGCCGGCTGAGGTGAACCGCCGGCGTGCCATCGGCGGAGATGGGGGCAATGCAGAGATGGATGGTGTCGCCACCGGGAAGGAGCAGACGCAGTTCAGCGCAATCCCCGATGGTGATCCGCTCACCACGACTCTCATTGCGAAGGAAGCTATCTCGCATGCGCAGACCGAAGTAGAGGTTGGTATCATCCCATCCAATCACCGCCCGCTCCACGCGAAGATCTCTCACATTGGTGACTTCACTCATCACCACCGGCGCGACGTCAGCCCAGTCAGCGAGGTCCGCATCGATCACCGGCGGCTTGACCAGATACGGACAGGTGAATTCGGCAGCCGCGGCAACCGTGAAACAGAGAATGGGCAGGAGGCAGTGCAGATGCATGGGAGATCCCGGGGAGTGCGCTGAAGGGACAAACAAGGGCCGCGATCCGACCGCCAGAAATGCGACGATCGAGATCGACCACGAAGCCTCCACGAACACGACGCTGGAGCTCCAGCCGCGGTCATACGGACGCACGGCATACCCAGAACCCTAACCGGGGATGCGCTGCAGCCATGGCCGAAGCGCAGGCAGTTTTAACGATTATGCCGACCCGGTGGTTGCAGCCTAGGCCACAGCGCCGTCAGGGAGGGTTCGCCAACCGACAGAGCAATTCGGCCCCTGCCCGCAACTTGGGATCGGGGACGGTGTAGCAGATGCGGAAATGCGTGTCGCGCTCGCTGAATACATTGCCCGGGATGATCAGCAGGTTGTTGGCGATGGCCTTCTCGACGAAGGTCGCGCCGGTGAAACCAGCCGGGGCTTTGGCCCACAGATAGAATGCCCCATCCGGTGGCGCCAGTTCAAAACGATCACTGAGAATCCCAACCATCAGATCCCGCTTGGCACGATAGGTGTCGATGAAGGGCGAGAGATCGACCTGCGGGCAAGCCAGGGCTGCCCACTGCGTCACCGAGGGCGCACAGACGAAGCTGTATTGCTGCGCTTTCGCCATCGCTTGGATGATCGTTTGCGGACCGCAGGCATAGCCCAAACGCCAACCGGTCATGCCGTAGGCTTTGGAATGTCCGACCAGGACCAGGGTGTGCTCGTACACCTCGGCCATCGACACCATGCTGGTATAGGCGAAATGGCGGTAGATCTCGTCACTGACGGCGAGGATACCGTGCTTACGGCAGACCGCGGCGACGCCTTCGAGTTCGCTGCGCGACAGGATGCGCCCGGTGGGATTGGCCGGTGAATTGACTAACAGCAATTTGGTCTTGGGCGTGATCAGCTTTTCCAATGCCGCGGGATCGATGCCGAAATTTGACGCGTAGGTATCCAGGTACACCGGCGTACCGCCGAACAGGCGCACGAGGTGCTTGTACATGACGAAATACGGATCGGGAATAATGACTTCATCGCCCTCTTCGACCAGGGCGAGCAGGGCCAGGAAGAGCCCGCCACTGACGCCTGAGGTGATCAACACCTCACTCTCTTGCCACGTCCGGCCAGTAAATGTCTGCTCTTCCGCTGCGACCTGGGCGCGCAATTCGGCGAGACCCTGGGTCGGTGTGTAGCTGTTGCGCCCGGCGTCGATGGCGGCGTGCGCTGCCTGCTTCACTGCCGGCGGTACGTCAAAATCTGGCTGCCCGATCGAAAGATTGATCGGATCCTTCAAGGCCTTGGCGAGGTCGAAGACCTTGCGGATACCAGAAGCATCGATGCGGTTGATGCGTTGAGCGAGGTTGGTCATGAGGATCTCGGGCGACGACGTTCAGATTCGATGCGCCGCGCCCACGCTGGATGGCAGCGTGGGCACGGCCTACGGATACCCACTCTTACCGCAGCTTCGGCACCATGGGCTTGCCACCCTTGGCGGCTGAGGCCAATGCGGTGTCGAGCACGCCGATGACGCGCGCCGCGCTTTCGGGCGTGACCGAGAGTTTTTCTTTCTTGGTCAGATGCGCGGCGACGTTGGCGTAATAGCCATCCCAGTTCGACTTCTCGAAGGGGACTTCGTAAGTAGCGACGCGGTTCCGGTGCCATTCCTTGACGATCCACTTTTCGTTACCAGCGGTGATCGAGCCCTTTTCGCCCAGGATCACCCAGCGGTTCTTCTCGACCGCGGCAAGGTTGGAAATGGTCAAGGTCGACCAACAGCCGTCGGCGAAATGGACGTGCACTTCGGAGTGGTCCTCGTTGGTGTAATCCTTGGCCCATTCCGGATTTTTCACGGTCAGGCCCTGCACACTGGTGATCTTGCCCGGCTTGATGCCCAGAATCCAATCGGTGAAGTGTGCGCCCCAATCGTAGACGTTGCCGCCGCTTACCGCCTTGATCGAGCGCCACCATTTCCCCTGCGGGCGGTACCCGTAAGAGCCGGCTTCGATGCGGAAGATGCGGCCGATGACGTTGGACTCGACCAACTTTTTCAGGGCCATGAAATCGCCGTCCCAGCGGCGATTGTGGAACGTGCTAAGGAAGAGTTTGCGCTTCTTGGCCTCGGCGGTCATCGCCGTCACTTCGGCGGTGGTGATCGCCATCGGCTTTTCGACCACGACACCAACGCCAGCCTTTAGGCACTGCAGTGCCAGCGGTGCGTGGGTGTTGTGCGGCGTGATAATGATGACGAGGTCGAGCTTGGCCTTCTTCAACATCTGCGCGACGTTGGTGTAGGTTTCGATACCAGGGAAATCGGTGTGCGCGACTTCCACCCGCTTGAGATCGAGATCACAAACAGCGGCGGGAATGAGGCCTTCGTTTTTGCGCAGGCTCTCCAAATGGGTCTTGCCCATATTGAAGGCGCCACCGTAACCGATGGTGCCGACGCGGAAGGTCTTGGTGGGAGATTTGGCCATGGCGGGATGCTCAGGGGGATGCTCTGCTCAGGAAAGACGGGCGTACTATCGCAAACCCGGCGCTGGCGCAATGAGTTCGCGTGAACGGTCCCCATTCCTGGCGTTCTTGAAAGCCAGCTGCCGGCCTCAGCTCAGCGGATCAGGGCGATCCTTCATGAGTCCCTCGACGGCGGGCTTGGTCGGGCGGCGGATGACTCCCCGACCAGTGATCACGGCATCGATGTGCTCTGCTGGGGTCACGTCTTCGGCGCCGCTTGCATCACCATGTTCGACACTGAAGTCGAAGACGGTGTAGGGCGCGGCCACGAAGACGGGAATGCCATGCGCCTTGGCCAAGGTTGCCAGGGCGTAGGTGCCCGCCTCGCCAATCGCATCGCCACGCGCGGTGATGCGATCGGCACCAGCGATGACGACGGCGATACGGCCATGGCGCATCTGCTGAGCGATCTCAGCCAGCGACCGTTCGCTGACCGCGACGTCGCGCAGCGCGCATTCGAAGGCAATGGTGCCGCCATCGCTGCCCTCCACGACCAGCAGATCGAGCGCTTTGCCGTCCGCACAGGCCTTGAGCACAGCAGCCAAGGCCGTGCCGTTGCCGCCCTTGGCGAGCGCACCCGTCGCGCCGATGGTGACGATAGTGCCCTGCGCGGGCAGTTCGGCCGCTCCGAGGACAGCGATGCGTTCGGTTAACTCGGAGA
Source organism: uncultured candidatus Brocadiaceae bacterium (assembly GCA_964415495.1). Lineage (GTDB taxonomy): Bacteria > Planctomycetota > UBA11346 > UBA11346 > UBA11346 > CAYQAQ01. Next base: position 6,495 of record CAYQAQ010000045.1, read on the forward strand.
GTTCGCGTTGGATGCGCTTGGCTTCCATCAGCAGGCGCGCCGCGACCTCGATCGCGGTAAGCGCGCCAACATGGCGATCGTAGCAATCGCGCATCCGACCGAGCGCCTTGCTCGCAGGCAGATTGGTGAAGGTCAGATCGCGCAGACGATCGACCACATGTGCAAGCGCCGGCTCCAGATCAGCGGCCGGACGACCCTGCGGAGGCTTCTCGGCGGATCGGAAGGCATGCAGGGCGACGGCATGCGCAGCGACCAAGGCCACGGCACCCACGCCCGCAACGGTGCCGACCTCGATGGCGCGGCAGACATCGTCGAGATCGCGCAGGGCTTTGCGCTCGCTGCGTTTCGGCAGCGCCCGGCGATCGAGCACGATGATGCGCGCATCATCAACCCCACCAAACCAAGCGAGAGCGGCGAACGATTCCCGAGCAGTTGCGGCTGACATGCTGAGCATGGTGCTGCCAAGTCGTGGCAGACAAGCAGCGGAACAGCTGCTTTCTACATCCTTCGTCTTCTACGAAGAAGACCGCGTGACGACGGAGACCGAGAAGACGAGAGACGGGAGTCGCTAAGCGTGTACGAGATCGGCACCCGTCACCATGATCATGAACGCGCACGACCAAATGGGATCGGACCCATCGCAAGCCGCCAGGACTCCCGTCTCCCTACTCCCGTCTTCGCGTCAGCGACAGCGACAGCGACAACTTCAGCGCTTGCCAACCTGCTCGGCGAACTTGCGGAACAAATACAGCGGGTCACCGGGACCGGGGCCGGCCTCGGGATGGTACTGCACCGAGAACTGCGGCTTCCGCGTATGTTCGATGCCGGCGCAGGTGTCGTCATTAAGATTGACGTGACTGACGCGCACATCGGCCGGCAGACTCTTGGAATCGACCGCGAAACCGTGATTGTGGCTGGCGATTTCGACCGCGCCGTCGCTGAGGCGTTTGATCGGATGATTCGCGCCGCGATGACCGAACCTGAGTTTGTAGGTCGAGGCACCGTAGGCGAGCGACAGGATCTGATGGCCCAGGCAGATGCCGAAGATCGGCGTGTCGCCCTGCACCAGTTCCTTCACCGTTGCGACACCCGTCTGCACCGCCGCCGGATCACCGGGGCCGTTCGACAAGAAAATGCCGCCGGGCTTCAGCGCTTGGATCGCTGCCGCCGAGATCGCCGCGGGCACCACCGTCACGCGCAGGCCGTGCGCTTGGAGCAAACGCAGAATGTTCTGCTTGATACCGAAATCGATCGCCACCACGTGCTTGTTCTTGCCGGGCGGATTGACGACGTCGATACCAAACGTCGTGCGCGTGCTGGGTTCATCCCAGCCGTAGGATTTCTGCGTGCCCGCATCGCTGGCGAGATCGAGTCCGGCCATCGACGGCACCGCGCGCGCCTTGGCGACCAACTCGTCATCGCTCATCGACATATCGGTAGTGATGACCGCATTCATCGCGCCATCGACACGCAGCTTGCGGGTGATGGCGCGAGTATCGACGTCGTCGATGGCGACGATGCCCTGGCGCTTGAGGAAGTCGCCGAGCGATTCCTCGGAGCGGAAGTTCGACGGCACATCGCAACAGTGGCGCATGACAAAGCCGGCAACGTGACTGCGCGTGCTTTCCATGTCAGCCGCGTTGATGCCGTAATTGCCGATCTCGGGATAGGTCATGGTCACGATCTGGCCGCGATAGGACGGATCAGTGAGCACTTCCTGATAGCCGGTCATGCCGGTGTTGAACACCGCTTCCCCACCAGAGGTTCCTTCAGCGCCAACCGAACGTCCATGATGGACGCTGCCGTCGGCGAAGGCGATGCGAGCGGTCGTCATTGAGGGCCCTCCAGAAGCGGGCGGCAACGTAGGGTCGCGCCCCGCAGGGGCAAGCCGCAGACCGCATTCAACTCCGCAGGTCACTCACAGGAGGCACCCAGGCGCGGAGGGACGCAGAGACGACGACCTGGATGAGCGGCTGCTAGCGTCGGTGGACGAAACCAGGCC
>CAYQAQ010000045.1:8506-12551 GCA_964415495.1 uncultured candidatus Brocadiaceae bacterium
AGGCCCCCCTCCCTGTCCGGCCTCCGCGTCTCTGCGCCTCCCGGTGAACAGCGGAAGAATGAGACCTGCTCCCAATCGATGCGCAGATGATGCTCTTGCCAGCGGCCGGGTGGAATGGCGCAGGTGGTGGGACGGCCGTTATAAGTTTCGGCACGGTTCGCCGGCAGTTTGCCCTCGGGCCAGGGCTTGGTGCTGATCTCCATGCCGCACACCCGCGCCTGACCTGCCCACAGCGCTTGCGTGCGACTGCGGTGTTGAGTCCACAAAACCCCGTTCGTTTCGCGAATCGTCAGCAGGTCCATTAGCGCTCCACCGGCAGATCATGGGGCGGCGACCATGGTTGAGACGAAGGCGGCGATGAATGCGGCTGCCACGCCGGGATCGCGGCTTCCTGTCGCTGCTGCATCAGCACCACCACGACGACGATCGCGATCACTACAGCGACGGACACGCCCAGCAGGACGAACTTCGTCACTGACCACGGGCGCGCGCCCTGCACCACGCCGGTCTGACCATTGACGGTGATGGTGAAGCGCCGGTTGCGATAGCGATACCCGCCTTCCCAGCGCGGCAACAGGACAAGTTTCCACGTAATACCGCGATGCGCGGTCACCACAGAGACGCGGCGCTGGGTGTCGCCACCGATCTTTCGCGTACAGGTCGCATAGAGACGAGACTCGATCGTGGCCTTGGCTTCCTGCCAACCACGTTTGGGATCACTGGTCGCCCGCAAGGCGGTCGTGCCCGCGAGCAGCTCTGGCCCATACGGCTTCGCCGCCTGCGTCTTCCACGAGCGATCCGTGCCGCTGACCGGCGTCGCCATGACCAATTCGTCGTCAATGAACTCTTCGTGCACACCGCTGCGCCAATGCCAGCGCGTGCGCCGCACCGTGCGGCGGTTTTTCCCTGAACCGACGGTCACGTAATAGTGATGCCCAGCCTCGCCTTTATAGTGCGACACGGTGTGGGTGTCGAAGGTGAACCACGGCAGATACACATCGCGAAAACCTTCGAGATGACTCAGGTCCTTAAGATCGTTAGGCGCAAACCACAGCTTCGCGATCCAGCGGCGAATGGCGGTTTCGGCCGCCTTGGCGTCGAGACGAAACGGCACCACGGCCTCAGGTTTGATGCTGTCACCGAGGTCCTTCCGCTGCAAATGCCCACCACAATACGGGCAGGGCTTGTTGGCGATTTCCGGCAGGGCATCCACGGCTGCGCCGCAGCCCGCGCAGACCAGCGGCACATGGTCATCGCGATCCAATCCGCGGCCGTGATCCGGCGGCTGCCAGTCGTCTAAAGAGCGTTCGCGAATCGCCGCTTCGCTGAGGGGAATGGCTTCCTCGGCCCCACACGCCGGGCAGCGCAGCAGGGTTGCACCGACCGCGACGGCCAATTGGCTGCCACACGAGCGACACGGAAAATGGCGCTGGCGTCCGTCATGGGCCGCCCGCGCCACCACCGGCGCATCCTGCACCACGGCGTCATCCCCAGCATCGTCAGCGGTGTTGCCGTCCGTGGCCTGCGCACCACGCGGGCTCGTATCCGTCGTACTCACCCCACCTGTGCACCGCAGTTGGTGCAGAACTTGGCACCCGGCACCACTTTGGTGCCGCAGGCGGGGCAGAATCGTGGCCCTTCACCCGGCGTCGCCGGGCCTGCGGCGGCAACCGGCGCTGCGGGTGCTGCGCCAGCCGTCGGCGCGAACGCATCCGGACGGGCGGCGGCTCCGGGCGGGACGAAGGACTGCGCCATCTGCTGGCCCATGACCGCGCCCAATCCGGCACCCACGCCCATGCCGACCCCGGCACCGGCGATGCCGGGATTCGCGGCGGCGGTCGGCAGCGCTTCGGCCGCTTGAAATTGCGTGTATTTAGCGAGATCACCAATGACGGCCATCTTGCTGCGCGCATCCAAGGCCTTTTCGACTTCGGGCGGCAGGGAAATATTTTCGATATGCAGATCGGTCAGCCCTAAGCCCTGCTCAGTGAGCTCGGCGTTGAGGCGCGCCTGCAGTTCAGCTGACAATTCATCGTAGCGCGTGGACAGGTCGAGGGCGGGAATGTTGCTCTGCGCCACCGCATCGGAAAAGCGCGCCACCAACTTATTGCGCAGATGTTCCTGCAGATCGGTGACCAGCAACTGTTGCGCGGTACCCGCGTGTTGAGCCACGAAGGATTTGCCGTCCGCGACCACCAAGGCATAGGTGCCAAAGGCGCGAATGCGCAAGACTCCAAAGTCCTGATCACGCATCATCACCGGATTGAGCGTGCCCCACTTCAGCCCGCCAAAGCGCCGGGTGTTGGCGAACAAGACCTCAGCCTTGAAGGGCGAAGCAAAGCCGTATTTCCAGCCCTTAAGCGTCGCGAGCACTGGCAGATTCTTGGTCGTCAGCTCATACCGCCCAGGCGTAAACACATCAGCGACTTTGCCCTCGTTGAGGAAAACCGCGATCTGCCCTTCGCGCACGGTGAGTTGGGCACCATATTTGATTTCATTGCGATACACCGGGAAGCGCCACAGCACCGTATCCCGCGAGGCATCTTGCCACTCAATGATCTCAACGAATTGGCCTTTGATCCACTTGAACAGGCTCATGGCTCTTTTCTCCCGTACGTAGGTTAGTCCCGTTATGTCGCCTTTCCATGCCGGACAGTGGGGCGCGTATCAGAGGAGTCCGGGAGTCCGGGAGTCCGGGAGTCTTCATTGCCACGGTCCAGGAGTCCGGGAGTCCGGGAGTCTTCTATACGTTATTTCACGGCGAAAACGGGTGAATCGTCGCGAAGAGTCGATTTCCACAGGTGCCCAGACCGCCCCGCCTAGTCGACTTCCGGACTTCCGGACTTCCGGACTTCCGGACTCTCCCCAAAGATTTCCGGACTTTTTCTGGCCAATATCTCCACCCCCTCACATACCAGCGACGGCCGGTACCCACGCCGGTTCAGCGCGCCGCCGAGCAGGGGCACGGCGGCTCCGCCGGTGGAGACCACAGCGACGATATGGGTCTCGCGATGCAGGCGTTCTAAACAGGCGGTGAGCGCGGCGGGGAAGCCGATGCCGACGGCGGTGGCGATGGCATCGGCTGTGGTGCGCGCCAGCGCGCTGGTGAGAGCCCACTGCGGTGTCGTCGCCGGCAGGGCCGGAGCGGCGGCGGCAAGACCATCAGTCCAGGCCGCCGCACCGGGCAGAATCAGACCGCCAAGCAGATGCGGTCCCGCTTGCCGCCACGCGGTGAAGGTGCAGGCGGTGCCGCAGTCGACGACGAGCACATCACAGCGCTCCTGCGCGGTGGCGGCCAAGCCGGCGCACAGCCGATCGAGGCCGAAGCCGGGATACTGCCCGACTTCAGGTACGGCGATGTCGACGCCGATGACGCGCAGGGCTCCTTGCCACCACGCACGCACCGTGCTGGCGCTGCGCCCAGTCGGCAGCAAGACCAGTTCATCGATCATCTCCGCATGCGGTTCGATCCACGCCGTCCACGCCGTAGGATCCACCGCCAGGCGTTCATGCAACCACACGCCGCCCTCGTGCATGAGCGCGAGTTTGACCGTGGAATTGCCGCAATCGGCGATCAGGCGCATAATGCGAAAAATCTTTCACAGGAGACACAGAGACGCGGAGAATCCGCAGGAGACGACAACCAGAGGCGAAGGCCTGCCCCCTCTCTGTCTCTCTCCGCGTCTCTGCGTCTCCTGTGACTGCAGGACCAAGACCGATCACAGGAGACACAGAGACGCGGAGAATCCGCAGGAGACGACACCATCTCTCCTCTCTCTCCCTCCGCGTTTCTGCGTCTCCTGTGACTGCGGGTCTTGCGGACCATGCGGGTCATGTGAGACCCGTCGAGCCGAAGCCGCCGGCGCCGCGCGCGGTGTCGTCGAGCGCGTCCACACGTCTGAGCGCGACCGTCTCGTAGCGGGCCACCACCAGCTGGGCGATCCGCTCGCCGCGCTCGACGACGAACGCCCGGCTGCCGTGGTTGATGAGCAGCACGCCGACCTCGCCGCGGTAGCTGGCGTCGACGGTGCCCGGGCTGTTGAGC
>CAYQAQ010000046.1:0-12449 GCA_964415495.1 uncultured candidatus Brocadiaceae bacterium
GCACGTGCTCGTCGGTCAGCGGCTCGAAGTACAGGCGGTCGGAGGTGTCGTAGTCGGTCGAGACCGTCTCGGGGTTGCAGTTGATCATGATCGTCTCGTAGCCGGCGTCGCGCAGGGCGAAGCTGGCGTGGACGCAGCAGTAGTCGAACTCGATTCCCTGGCCGATCCGGTTGGGTCCGGATCCGAGGATGATGACCTTGGGGCGGTCGGACGCGGCGATCTCGTCGGTGTCCTCGTACGTCGAGTAGTGGTAGGGCGTCTCCGCCGCGAACTCGGCCGCGCAGGTGTCGACGGTCTTGAACGTCGGCGTGACCCCCAGGTCGAGGCGCCGGGCGGTGACGTCGGCTTCGGAGACCGACCACAGGTGCGCCAGCTGGGCATCGGAGAACCCGAGCCGCTTGGCGCGCCGGATCTCGGCGCGATCGATCGCGGCCGGCCCGTCGATGTCTGCGAGATGGTGGCGCTCGTCGATGATCATCGACATCTGGTCGAGGAACCACGGGTCGATCGCGGTGGCCGCGTGCACGGCGTCGATGCCGAGCCCGCGACGCAGCGCCTCGCCGACCTGCAGGATCCGTTCGGGTGTCGCCACGGCCGCGGCGGCGAGCAGGGCGTCGTCGTCGAGGTCGTCCCAGACGTTCTCGGCAGCGTCGGCGTTGAGGCCGGTGCGACCGAGCTCGAGGGACCGCAGTGCCTTCTGGAGGGACTCGGGGAAGGTGCGCCCGATGGCCATGACCTCGCCGACGGATTGCATCTGGGTGCCGAGCACCGGCGGTGTCCCGGGGAACTTCTCGAACGCCCACCGTGGGATCTTGGTCACGACGTAGTCGATGCTGGGCTCGAAGCTGGCCGGGGTCTTTCGGGTGATGTCGTTGGGGATCTCGTCGAGGGTGTAGCCGACGGCGAGCTTGGCCGCGATCTTGGCGATCGGGAAGCCGGTGGCCTTCGACGCCAAGGCCGAGGAGCGCGACACGCGCGGGTTCATCTCGATCACCACCATGCGGCCGGTGTCGGGATCAGTGGCGAACTGAATGTTCGATCCACCGGTCTCGACGCCAACCGCGCGAATGATCGCCAGTGAAGCATCGCGCATGCGCTGATATTCGCGATCGGTCAGGGTCTGGATCGGGGCCACCGTGATCGAATCGCCGGTGTGGATGCCCATCGGATCGAGATTTTCGATCGAACAGATGATGACGACGTTGTCCTTGCGGTCGCGCATCACTTCGAGTTCGTATTCCTTCCAACCGTAGAGCGATTCTTCAATCGACAGTTCGCCCGAACGCGAGGCCGCTAAACCGCGCCGACAGATTGCTTCGAACTGCTCATCGCTGGTGGCCAAACCGCCACCGGTGCCGCCCATGGTGAACGACGGGCGGATCATGCAGGGCAGGCCCATGCGCTTTTTGATCGCGACGCAGTCCTCCCAGCACGTGGCTTTTTCAGCCTTGGCCATTTCCAGGCCGAGATTCTGGATGATGGCGGCGAAATCTTCGCGGCTTTCGGCGTTCTTGATCGCGCGCTCGTCGGCACCGATCATCTGCACGCCGAACTCTTTCAGGGTGCCATTCTCATGCAGCGACATCGCGGTGTTGAGCGCGGTCTGACCGCCCAAGGTCGGCAAAATGGCGTCGGGGCGCTCGCGTTCGATGATCTTGCGCACGGCTTCGGGCGTGATCGGCTCGATGTAGGTGGCGTCGGCCATCTCCGGATCGGTCATGATCGTGGCCGGATTCGAGTTCACCAGAACGATGCGGTAGCCCTCTTCGCGCAGGGCCTTGCACGCCTGGGTACCGGAGTAGTCGAACTCGCAGGCCTGACCAATAACGATAGGACCCGATCCGACGATGAGGATGCTCTTCAGATCGGTACGCTTGGGCATGGGGTCACTCCGTGAATAGTCCCGGTACAAAAACTTGGCGCAGGCTAGGTCATAGCTCCGGATGGCAAGGGGCGGACCGCCCACCGGGTTAGAGCAAACAGGAGACGCAGAGACGCGGAGGATCCGCAGGAGGCGAGCAGCGGCTTCACCAGCCCCCTGCTCTGTGTGGTGATGCGAACCCGATCAGGTGAAAAGGGCCGGCTCGTCGCGGCGCAAAGACGTGAAGCGGCCGCCGTCGCCGATGATCACATGGTCGACCAGCGGGAGGTCGAGCAGACGGCCGGCCTGGGCAAGGCGGCGGGTGACCGCACGGTCGGCAGCGCTGGGCTCGACGTGGCCCGTGGGATGGTTGTGCGCCGCGATGCAACTGGTCGCGCCAGCGGCCAGCGCAGCGCGGAAGACCACACGCGGACCAGCGTCGGTGCCATCGACGTCGCCACGCGAGATGCGGCGTGGTTCGCCGATCAGGCGGCTGTGGACGTCGAGGGGCAATAACCAGAACTCTTCGTGACGCAGAGCGAGCAGATCGGCCCCGATCGCTGCCACGACCTCCTCCGGGGTACGCAGGGTTGGACGGGCCCGGCGCGCGGCGACGCGCAGGCGGCGGCCCAACTCGAACGTCGCGGCCAACTCGGTCGCTTTGGCTGGCCCCAGGCCGTGCGACTGGATCAAAGCACTGATGTCACGACCGGCCAAGCCGACGAGCCCATCGTGTTCGTTGAGCAGACGGCGCGCCATGCCGAGGACGCCCTCACTGGTCGGTCCGGTGCGCAGCAGCACCGCTAAGAGTTCGGCGTCGTCGAGGCTTTCAATGCCGCTGAGCAGGGCTTTCTCGCGCGGGCGATCCGCATCGTCGAGCTCACTGACCCGGCGCAACGGAGCGGCCGGCGTGGGCAGCGCCAAGGCGCGATAGGCGGCGCGCGCATCCTGCACCCAGCGGCCTCCCGGAGCTTCGCCCGCCTGATCCAGACGCCGCAGGTAGTCGGTGACTTCGTAGTGGGGCACGCCGGCCGCGACCAGACGCGGCGCCACCAGCTCATCCTGGTCGACAGCGACTTGCAAAAATCGCCGTACCGGCTCGCCACGCAGACTCAGCAGAGGTTCCAGACAGAAAGGCATATCATCACCGCCGCAGCAGAATGAGCAGCATCGAGGCCACCCACAGGACCACCAGGACCACTAGCATCAGCATGAGCCGACGACGGCGGGCGCTGTCGTCGCCCGCGCAATCCGCTATAGCGACGCGCGCTTCGCGGCGGGTCGCCAATGCCGTACGCAGATGTCCGCGTACCACGGCAGCATCCGCGGGTTCGGCCTTACGTGCGGCATCCGCTGCTTCGGCAGCGGTCTTGGCACGCTCGGCCAGGGCCATCAGGGCTGGTCGCCGTTCGGCGGGCGCCACGGTCAGGGCTTCGCTACAAAAGACCGCCGCCCGTTGGGCGAGGTGCGCCATGACATGGACGCGCCGCGATGCGGCGGTAGCAGCAGCACGCGCGTGGGCCTCAGCCGGGGTCAATTGGTTGGCGATCGGCGGGGCTGGGGTGCTGAAATAGGCCCCCTCGGGCAGATCCTGCGGCAATTTCAGCCATTTGACCACCGCCAACCCTGCTTGCAGCAGGCCCGCAAAGGCGAACAGGGCGCCGACCACGGCAGAGAGACCAATGAAGGGTTCGAACACCACGGTTGGGATGGTAGACCGCCCAGAGGGAGCGCCAAGGGTGATCATCGCCTTGCCCACCCTGCCTGCTCCGCCACAATCCTCGCCCAGTCCAGCCCAGGAAAACAATCCGATGGCCGTCAACATCCGCATCCCCAGCGTGCTCCGCAATCTCACCGCCGGCAAAGAGACCATTGAGGTCCAGGCCGCCACGGTCGATGAGGCGCTCAATGCGGTCGAAGCGTTGCATCCCGGCGTCAAAGGCCGGCTGTGCGACGACAGCGGCAAACTCCGCCGCTTCGTCAATGTCTTCGTCGGCGAAGAAGACATCCGCTTCCTCGACGGCCAGACCACGGCGGTCAAGGATGGCGAACTCATCGACATCGTTCCGGCCATCGCTGGCGGCTAAGGCGTCGATTGGACGTTGGCGAACTCGCTCGGCTGCGGCTGGACCTCGCCAACCAGGGCGTGCGGTTGGGGGATGACCTTCTCGCACAAGGCTTCGCCTTGGCGTTGAATGCGGACGGCGGCGAAGGTCTCGATGTATTGCTGCCCGGCGGCTGGTGGACGAATGTGTGTATCGCTCCGGCCTATGCGCGCACCTCGCCTTGGGAGTTGATCACGGTTGACGATCAGGAGCCGGCGCAATTCGCGCTGCGCCATCGCGCCCGCAACGACATCCCCGTTTCCTTACCCAACACCGCCCGCTTCCGTCGCCAGCGAACGCACAGCGGCATCGCCTGTGGCGACATCGGCGCGGTGCATGGACGTTGGTTGGTCATCGCTCCGTTCGCCCCACGAGAAGGTTTAGGCCTGGATCGTCCGCGACGTTTCTTGGGGCTGCCACCGCAACGGCCGTTAGCCAAAGGCCAATGGTCGGTCGATGACGTCGTCGCCTGCGCAGAAGCCGCGGTGCGCTTTGCCGGTGCCACCTTAGTTCATCTCGAAGCCGGGCATCTGCTGCGCGACGATGGCGGCGTCGACGATCTCACGCCGTATATCGCGGCGTTACGTCGATCTTTGCCGACCTTGATTTCGGTGAGCGTGTTGCCGCCGGCCGATGCCTCTGCCGTGTTGGGGCTGTACGCCGCCGGGTGCGACGCCGTCAGCTATCATCTGCTGGCCTGGGATGAAGCCGCCGCCGCCCAGGTCGCTCCCGTGCGCGCGCGCTTTGTCGATCACGCGCGCATCATCACGGCATTGAATGCCGCGGCGCGGATCTTCCCGGCCGGCGCGGTGAGCACCGATCTGCTCATCGGCTTAGAGCCGCTCGACCATCTCGATGAGGCACTGGCGACATTGATCGATGGCGGCGTGGTGCCGAACTTGGCGCTGTTTCGACCGCTGCCCGGAGCCGAAGACGATGCGCCGCACGGCGAACTGGTGCCGACCGAACCCTTGCTGACCTTGATGGAGACTCGCCTCGCGCTCCTGCGCGCCACGCCGATGTGGCGCAGTCGAATTCGCGGTTTTGCGCGCACGCTGGCGGGCTTCGATCGCTATCAACCGTCGCGGCTGGACCGCTGGTACGCCGGTCTGCGCCGGACCCTGCGCGTGGTGGACGCATGACGCCCACGACGCCTTCCCCTTTGCGATTTGATGATCGGCCGTGGTTCACCGTGCTGCTGGCACGCGGCTGGCGTGCCAGCTTGACCTGCACGGTTCTGGTGGCGGTTATTACGGTGCTCACCACGACCGCCGACCAGCGGCCGAACATCGGCTTGACCGCCACCGGCATCAAGGTGCTGGCGGTCTTCGCCGGTGCCCTGGTGTTGTGGATCTCCGGCGCGGTGCCCTTGGTGGTAACCGCATTAGGCGTCTTTCTCGGGCTGTGTGCGACCGGCATTGATACGCCCGCGGTGATCGCCACGTGGTTCTGGCGCGACATCGTCTTCTTCTTGCTCGGCGCATTTCTCATCGCTGGCAGTCTATCGTCAGCGCATGTGATTGATCACGCGGCGCTGCGACTGGTCGGAACCTGGGGTACCACCGCACGCCGCTTACGTCTGTTACTGTTCGGTTGTGCGTTTTTTGCGTCGTTCTTCATGAGTGAACACGCGGTCATGGCATTGTTCTTCCCCCTCGCGTGCCGCATTCGCGATGCGATCGGTCGGCCAACCGGGAGCAGTCGCTATGTGACCTCGCTGTTCTTCGCATTGGCCTGGGGTGCGACCATCGGTGGCATCGTCACCTATCTCGGCGGTGCGCGCAACGCGTTGGCGATGGGCTTCCTCCAGGAATCCGGCACCGCGCCGCTAGGTTTTTTCGCGCTCATGGCGCACACCTTGCCAGTGGCGCTGCCGCTGGCCGCTTTGGCGATCCTGATCCTGGAGTGGGCGTTTCCCATCGACATCGATCGTCTCGACCAAGCGCAAGCCGCCTTGGCCGAGCGACGGCGTGAACTGGGCCGCTTCGGGGCCCGTCAAATCACGGTCACGCTGATCCTGCTTGCCACCATCATCGCCTGGGCGATCACCGGACCCAAGGCCATCGCCGTCGTCGCCCTCGCCTCCGCGGTGGTTCTGCTGGGCAGCGGCTTGGTGCGCTGGCGCGACGTGGGCCGACACGTGCCGTGGGATTTATTGCTGCTGTACGGGTCAGCCCTCGCGCTCGCCAAGGCACTGGAAACCACCGGTGCGCATCGCCTGGCGGCCGAAGGGCTGATCCCCGCGCTCTCGTATTCACCGATGCTCACCTTGGGCCTGCTTGCGGTCGCGGCGATCCTGCTGACCGAGGCGATCAGCAACGCCGCCGTGGTCAGCGTGTTGGTGCCGCTGGTGCTTGGTTTGGCGACGCAAATCGGCGTCAATCCGCTGCATGCGACGCTGGCCATCGCCCTGGCTTCAGGACTGTCGTTCATGCTGCCGATGGGTTCGCCGCCCTTAGCCATCGCCTTCGCCAGCGGCGAATTCAAGATCCGCACCATGGCCGCCTGGGGCGTGGTGCTGAACGTCGTCGCGATTCCGTTGATCGTGCTGGCAGCGTGGCTGGTGTGGGCGCGGTTGTGATACCGCTCAGGCCGGACCCGCCGCCGGCGCGATAACCATGCGGTCGATGCTGGCGTGCGGCGCGAGCTCGAGCATGGCGCGAATACCGACCGCGATGTCTTCGGGACGACACAAGCGCGCCGGATCAACGTCGAGATCACCGGGGAAGGCCTCGGTAGTGGTGCCGCCGGGGGCGATGATGCCGACGCGCACGCCTTTCGGGCGCAGTTCCTCGCGTAGGATGCGGCTCCACGCATCGATGGCGGCCTTGGTCGCGGTGTAGATACCACAACCGGGGAAGGTGTTATCGACCACGACACTGGAGACATTGACGATCGTACCGTGCGCCAGCGCCAGAGCCGGCAGGCAGACGCGCGTGGTCAAGACCACGGAGCGCACATTGATCGTCCATAAAGCGTCCAAATGGGCGTGATCCTGGTGGGCGGCATCAGCGACCGCGAAAATCCCGGCGTTGTTGACGAGCCCGTCGAGGCGACCTCCCGCATGACGATCGACCGCCTGGGCGATAATCGCTGGCGCATCCGGAGCGGTGAGATCGAGCACGACCGGATGGCAATCGTCGCCAGTCTCGCGCGCTAAAGCTTCCAGGCGATCCGCACGACGAGCGACTGCGAGGACCCGCCAGCCGGACATGGCGAGCAAGCGGGCGGTGGCGAGGCCGATGCCGGAGGAGGCGCCGGTGACGAGGGCGGTCTTCATGCGTTCAAGCATGCACCACGAATGGACGTGGACCAGCGTCAGCTGCGCTGACGGAAGGCTGCCGGACCGCACCCGCATAAGCGGGCAAAGACCCGGCTGAAATGACTGCGCTCGCCCAGGCCGCAGCGTACGGCGATGGTGTCGATATCGAGATCGGTGTCGCGCAGGAGACCCGCTGCGACCGCGACCCGGCGTTCGCGTAACCAGTGCGCCGGGGCCGTGCCCAAGGTGCGACGAAACCGTCGCACCTGTTTGGCCGGACTACAGCCCGCCTGGTGCGCCAGTACGGCCAAGGTGAGCGGGCGCGGTGCGCTTCAGCGATGCCGGACCGGACATTCGCTGGTGCGGCAACGAAGCAGGCTTCGCCGCTGGCACCACCTGGGCCAAAGTGCATCCGGAAGGTTTTGCTCCTGGAAAGGTTGAGAGCAAACAGCGCTTGGTGACCGGCGATGCCGACGGCAGCGTGTGGCGACCGGTCGAGGTCGACGTCAGCATCCGGCCCGGTTGTTCTGGCACGAGAATGAGCGCCCGCGCAGCGGTACCGCGCTCTTTGATCTCTGGCTGGCGAGCGTCGGCCGCAATGCCGGGCTGCATTTGAATCTGACGCCGGATCGGCGCGGTCTGATCCCTGAAGGCGATGTGGTGGAGCTGCGCCGCTTCCGTGGCTTGGTTGAGGCCTTCACCGCCGTTGATCTGCTGCGCGGACGCGGCGAAGGCGCTCTCGCCACCCTGACCGATGGCGATCCCTCGACGTGGTGGGCGGCGGACGCCTGTCAGGCCGAGATCGTGCTTCCGCTCGGCGGCAACCGCACCGTCGGCGGCGTGCGCCTGGAAGAGGCCGTCCGCTTCGGTCAACGCGTGCAAGGCTTCATGGTTGAATTGCACTACGGCGGTGCTTGGTACGAACTCGCGCGCGGCACCACCATCGGTGCGCAGCGGATTCTGGCGCTGCCCAATGCCCACGGCGACGCGCTGCGCCTGCGCATCCTCGCCAGCCAAGCGCCAGCGGTGCTCAGCCGGGTGATGGCCTACGCCGGCTAAAACCGGGGTTGGTGATTGGCGGCCGGCTGGCCATGCCCAGCATGGCCGCCATGACCGAGCCCGTCGTCGTCCTGCTCTGCGTCGGCCTGACTCCGGCCCATATCGGCGCGGACACGCCCCATCTGCGCCGCTTGGCCGACGACGGCTTCGTCGCGCCGATGACCGGCGTGGTGCCGGCGGTGACGACGACGGCGCAGACCTCGTTGCTGACCGGTGTTCTGCCGCAGGAACACGGTATCGTCGCCAATGGCTGGCATTTCCGTGATCTCGGCGAGATCTGGTTCTGGCGGCAATCGCAGCAGTTGGTGCAAGCGCCGCACTGCTGGCAAACGATTCGCCAGTCCCGACCAGAGCTGAAAGTGCTCAAGCATTTTTGGTGGTACGCGATGAACACCGACGCGACTGCGACGGTGACGCCGCGCCCGGTCTATCATCATGACGGGCGGAAATCGCCCGACTTTTATGCGTGGCCCGCTGATTTGAAATCACGGCTGCGCGCCGCGCATGGGGATTTTCCGCTGTTCTCCTTTTGGGGCCCAACCGCTGCGATCCCATCGACGCGTTGGATCGCCGAGAGTTTCCGCACCGCGTGCGATGCGGTGCAACCGGATCTGGCGTTCTGCTATCTGCCGCACTTGGACTACGATCTGCAGCGCTTCGGTCCGACCGGACCGCATCTGGCCGCGAATCTACGCGACCTGGATGCCTGCGCAGGCACCGTGATCGATCACGCCCGCGCGCGCGGGGCGCGCGTGATCGTGGTCAGCGAGTACGGCATCGAACGCGTGAACCGCGCGGTGTTCATCAATCGCGCCCTGCGCGAGGCTGGCCTATTGGCGACGGTGGACAATGCCGCTGGCGAACTCCTCGATGTCGGCGCGTCGCGCGCCTTCGCGGTGTGCGATCATCAGCTGGCGCATGTGTCGTGCCGCGATGCGGCAGCGCTCACCCAAGCCCGCACCGTGCTCGAACGCCTCGATGGGCTTGATCGCGTGTACGCCGGCAGCGAACGCAGTGCCATTGGCCTGGATCATCCGCGCAGCGGTGAGCTGGTGGCGCTCGCTGCGCCCGGGGCGTGGTTCGCCTATGATTATTGGCTCGACGCTGATCGTCGTCCGGATTTCGCCGACTGCGTCGAGATTCATAAGAAGCCCGGCTATGATCCGCGCGAACTGGTGTTCGCCCCGGGCGGTAAAGGCCGGGCCGGACTTGCTCTGCTGCGCAAAAAACTCGGCCTGCGTTATCGCATGAACGCGGTCGGCACCGACCCGGCTGTGGTACGCGGCAGCCATGGTCGACCTGCTGCGTCGCCCAGCGACGGGCCCGTGATCATCGGTTCCAATCGCAGCTGGGCGCGCGACGCGTGGTCCATGCTCGACGTGGCCCCCCTGCTGGTGCGCCTGCTCTCGTAAGGAAGGGAATTTACAGGAGACGCAGAGACGCGGAGGATTGGCAAGAGGAGCGAGCGGAGGGTGGATGCCCGGCTCTCCTCCTGCGGATCCTCCGCGTCTCTGTGTCTCCTGTGACCTGCCTTGGGATTCTGTGACCTGCCTTGAAAAAGCCTTCAGCGTGCGGCGCGCGCCGCCAAGGCTTTCGGCTTGGCGTTGGGCGCCAGCTTGCCGAGCAGAGCGATTTCCGCGCATTGCACGGCGTTGAGCGCCGCGCCTTTGAGCAGTTGGTCGCCGACCACCCACAGGTCGAGGGTGTTGGCCTGGGTGCTGTCCTGACGGATGCGGCCGACGAAGACGTCGTCTTCGCCCGTCACATCTTCGGGCATCGCCCAGCGGTTATTGGCGCGGTCTTCGAAGACGGTGACGCCGACCGCTGTGCTCAGAATCTGATACGCCTGGGCCACGGGCATGGCGGCGGTGAATTCCACGTTGAGCGCTTCGGCGTGGGTACGCAGCACCGGCACACGCACGCAGGTCGCGGTAAAGCGCACGCTGGGATCGCCGAGGATCTTGACGCCTTCGCGCGCCATCTTGGCTTCTTCTTCGCAGTAGCCGTTGGCATAGAGCCCGGAGTTATGCGGGAAGAGATTGAAGGCGTACGGATGCGGCAGGACTTTCGGCGTGTACGGCTTGCCGTCCAAACGCGCGCGGGTGCTCTCTTCCAGCTCGACCATGGCGGCATGGCCAGCACCTGACGCGGCTTGATAGGTCGCGGCGACGACGCGATGGATGGGCACCACGCGGTGCAGCGGGGCCAGCACCATCAAGGCGATGATGGTGGTGCAGTTGGGATTGGCGATCACGCCCTGATGGGTCTTGGCGGCCTCGGAGTTCACTTCGGGAACCACCAAGGGCACGGTCGGATCCATGCGGAAGGCGGACGAGTTGTCGACCAGCAGACAGCCGGCCGCGACGCAGGCGTCGCGGTACTGCTTGGAGATGCTCGAACCTGCGGAAAACAGCGCGAGGTGTTGGCCCGCGAAAGAGTCAGCGGTCAATTCCTGGACCGTGTGCGGTACGCCTTTGAAAGTCAAGGTGGTGCCGGCGCTGCGCTTCGATGCCAGCAGCAACAGGTTGTCGATGGGGAAGTTGCGACGCTCGAGGACCTTGAGGAACTCGACGCCGACGGCGCCGGTAGCGCCAACGATGCACACGTTATAGCCCATGAGACCTCCTGGGTGGGCGGCGCACTATGCGATGATTCGGGCGTATTCAACCGCTGGCCGCAGGATTGTTGCGTCGATCTGGCACCGCGCCGGACTGCTGCCGCGTACCCACTCCCGGCGGGCAGCCGAGGCGCCCCCGTTGACGACTTGACCCCATGACTTCGTCATTAGGATACCCCACCCTCACCTGGAGCCATGGGTGAGCGGTTTAAACCAAGTCATTGCTAATGACTCGATCGGGTAACTCTGATCCGCTGGTTCAAATCCAGCTGGCTCCGCCAAAAACACAACACCCTCGGCCTGTGGCCGGGGGTGTTGTGTTTGGTCCTAGGTCCTGGGTCTCGTGGTAGTTCGTCGTTCGATGAATGCGGTGGGATGATGACCATGCCGTCACCTCGGTGGTCAGGTGAAGAATCGCATCAATTGGGGGTTGCGGTAGTAGCGGATCCACTGACCAAACGTAAACAGAGAGACCGCGCTCATCAGCAGCATGATGAGACCGGCATTGCGGTATTCCCGTGAAAAGCTGCGCTCGATAACGCTTTTGGACGGATCGTCGGGATCGTAAAAGCACCGGTGCTTGCCAAGTGTAAGCGGGGGGCATTCCGTGAGTACCCCCGCGCCCGACTGTTTTATCGGTGAATGCGTAACGGTGGCCGGCCCAGGTCCGTCCATCGACGGTGTAGTCGTAGGCGAAACGGAAATACCGCTTATTGCCACTGAGGTCGTATTCGTACCGGGAGGTCGTGACCGTGCACGTCGTCTCCAGCCAGCCATCGCTGCCCCGGTACTCGAGTAAAGGCCCCCAGACAAATATCCAACCGGGAACCGCGCTACCGACGAAGATCACGGCAAAAACGCCAGCGAAAATCGCGCAGCCACGGCGGCGGATCCGATAATCGTAAGGGGTCATGGGTAAGCGGCACCACAGGGACCCAGGACCTAGGACTTAGGACCGACAAAAGACTGAGGACCAATAATCGGTTTTTTAATCCACACCCCGCCCAACAGCACGCCAACACAGTCATGATCGTGGTCTTCCACGGGCAGGTCGTCGCAACGTTGGCACGAAAATCCGATGCCGATGGTGATGATGCCGTGGGTGCGGGCGAGCCAGCGGTCGAAGTAGCCGCCGCCTTGGCCGAGGCGGCGGCCGTCGGCGCCGAAGCCGACGCCGGGTACCAGCGCGACCGTGCCGGGTGGGGGAACGGCGGCGTGGACGCGGCGGGCGTCGGGCTCGGGGGTGTGGTAGGCACCATCGTGGAATTCATCGCGGCTGCGTACCGGGTGCCAGACCAGGTCTTCGTTGACGATGCGCGGCAGGAATACGCGCTCTTTGGCCACCCAGCGGGCGGTGAACAGCGGCATCACATCCAATTCGTTGCGGATGGCGACATAGCCCGCCAAGGCCGGTGGCGGCTGGGTAGCGAGCCACGCCTGCACGGCGGTCGGTGATTGCTCGTAGGCGCGCTTGATCGGCTTTTGCGGTGTGAAGCCCCAGCGCAGCAGGTACTTGCCGACCGAGCGCACATGGCGTCTGACCCC